>NZ_JBJIAB010000005.1:0-221246 GCF_045310795.1 Candidatus Clostridium helianthi | reverse complement strand
TTCAATAAACCAGATTATAGCGTAGTTGATCACTATACATATGCTATAGTTGGAGACGGATGCCTTATGGAAGGTATCTCAGGAGAAGCATCTTCTCTTGCTGGAACTTTAGGTCTTGGAAAATTAGTTGTATTATATGATTCAAATAATATTTCAATTGAAGGAAATACAGACATAGCATTTAGAGAAGATGTAGCTAAGAGATACGAAGCTTATGGATGGCAAGTATTAAATGTAGCAGATGGAAATGATATAGATGCAATAGAAAAAGCAATAGAAGCAGCTAAAGCAGAAACAACAAAACCATCTATTATAATAGTTAAAAATCAAATTGGTTTTGGATGCCCAGCAAAACAAGGAAAAGCTTCAGCACATGGTGAACCTTTAGGTGCAGAGAATGTAACTGCTATGAAGGAAAACTTAGGCTGGAAGACAGAGCCTGCATTCTACGTACCAGACGAAGTGTACACAAATATGAATGAACACATAGCAAAAGGTGAAAAGACTGAAGAAGCTTGGAATGAGTTGTTTAAAGCATATGCAAAAGCTTATCCAGAACTTGCAGCAGAATATACTAAATGGATGAGTGGAGAACTTGATAAAGAAGCTTTATTAAACAACGAAGAACTTTGGAGCTTTGATAAAGAAATGGCTACAAGAGAATCTTCAGGAATAATGATAAATAGATTGGCTAAACTAATTCCAAACTTTATCGGAGGATCAGCAGATTTAGCTCCATCTAACAAAACTCATATGAACGATAGAGGAGATTTCTCAGCAGAAGATAGAAGTGGATCAAACCTTCACTTTGGAGTTAGAGAACATGCTATGGCAGCTATCGCTAACGGAATGTATGCTCATGGTGGACTTAAAGTATTCTGTGCAACATTCTTTGTATTCAGTGATTACATGAAAGGTGCTATGAGATTATCAGCTCTTATGAATCTTCCAGTAGCTTATGTTTTAACACATGATAGTATTGGAGTAGGGGAAGATGGACCAACTCATGAACCAATAGAACAATTAGCAGCTCTTAGAAGTATGCCAAACATGACTGTATTTAGACCAGCAGATTCAAAAGAAACTGCAGCAGCTTGGTACTACGCTGTAACTAATGGAACTACTCCAACATCACTAGTATTAACAAGACAAAAGTTACCACTATATGATGGATGTCCTAAGAGAGCATTAAAGGGTGGATATATCTTAAAAGATTCTAAGAAAGAAACTCCAGATGTACTTTTAATGGCATCAGGATCAGAAGTAGAATTAATCTACAAAGCAGCAGCTGAATTAGAAGCTAAAGGTATAGATGCAAGAGTTATCAGTATGCCATCATTTGAATTATTTGATGCTCAAGATGAAGCTTATAAAGAATCAGTTATGCCAAATAAAGTTCGTGCTAGAGTTGCAGTAGAAGCATTAACAAGCTTTGGATGGCACAAATATGTAGGTCTTGATGGAGATGTTATATCTTTAGATACTTTTGGAGCATCAGGTAAAGCAGAAATCCTATTCGAGAAATTTGGATTCACTGTTGAAAATGTTGTTGAAAAGGCTATTAGTGTAGCAAAGAAATAGAAGTTACAGTAATTAAATCTACGATTATAGTAGAGAAAATTTAGCGATTATAGTAAAACTTTAGAAAAATAGATTTAACCTTAAAATATTAATAAATATAGCGAAACAGATATAAAAAGATTTGGATTAAAAGTGTGTAAATTAATTAATCTATAAATATATTAAAACCAATTTATTCATTATTATAAAAGTTAAAATTATTAAAAGATATGTATAAAGATGTGTGAAAAGATTAGTGTGAAATTATGTAACTACAATAATAAATCATTGGTTAGAAATATATTTATAGATTTTTAATAAATGTATATTTAAGAAAGGGAGATTAATATGATTATTAAAAATGTTAATGATAAAGAGTTTAAAAAGTATGGACAAGTACTAAAAAACTATGATTGTACAGAAATAATCGAAAAAATGAAAAGTACACCACTACCAGAAGATGTAATATATGAACCATCAATTAAGGAACTTGAAGAATTAGCTATAGCTAAAGAGTTACAAGATAGAGAATATGGAGAATTACCAATACAAATAGGATACTGTAATGGTAACAACTATATGTTAAATGCAGTAGAATATCATCGTTCATCTGAGATTAATATCGCAGCAACTGATCTTATATTACTTATAGGAAGTCAACAAGATATTGAAGACGATTACTCATATGATACATCTAAAATTGAAGCTTTCAAAGTTCCAGCTGGAACTGCAATTGAAGTATATGCAACTACTCTTCATTATGCACCTTGTAATGTAAATGAAGAAGGTTTTAGATGCGTTGTAGTTCTACCAAGGGATACAAATTTACCTTTAGAAAACAAGGTTGAAAAAAGTGGAGAAGATGCATTATTATTTGCTAGAAATAAATGGCTAATTGGTCACAAGGATACAGATTTAGGTGAACAAGGAGCATTTATAGGGTTAGTTGGAGAAAATATCTCAATAAAATAGATTATAAATAGAAATTAAAATCCATAATTTTGTTTTGAATCTAAGCAGACATATGGACTCTATGATTTAAATATGTTTGCTTATTATATAAATCAGCAAAGAAATATAGCTGATATTTACTTGATAATAATAAATTTAAATAAACTATAAGAAGACTTAATAAGCATAAAAATTATTAAATAAACTATAAGAATAAGCTATAAGAATAAACTATAAGAAATAAGAAAGACATTATAAATTAAATAATTAAATGAAATGAAAAGATCAGAGTAAAATGGAGGAATTAGACAATGAATAATATACCACAAGTAAAATTAGGAATTGTTGCAGTAAGCAGAGATTGTTTCCCAATGGAATTATCAGCAAATAGAAGAAAAGCAGTAGTAGAAGCTTTTAATGGAGAAATTTTTGAATGTCAAACAACTGTTGAAAATGAAAAAGATATGAGAAAAGCTTTAGCTGAAGTTAAAGAAGCTGGAGTAAACGCATTAGTTGTATATTTAGGAAACTTTGGTCCGGAAACTTCAGAAACTTTACTTGCTAAAGAATTTGATGGACCAGTTATGTTTGCAGCTGCTTCAGAAGAAAGCGGAGATAATTTAATAGGCGGACGTGGAGATGCATATTGTGGAATGTTAAATGCTAGCTACAATTTAGCTTTAAGAAACATTAAGGCATACATTCCAGAATATCCAGTAGGAACAGCACCAGAAGTTGCAGGAATGATTTCTGAATTTGTACCAGTTGCTACTGCATTATTAGGATTAAAGAACTTAAAGATAATTTCTTTTGGTCCAAGACCTCAAGATTTCTTAGCTTGTAATGCACCAATTAAGCAATTATACAATTTAGGTGTTGAAATAGAAGAAAATTCAGAACTAGATTTATTTGCTGCATTTAATGCTCATAAAGATGATCCAAGAATTCCAGATGTTATAGCTAGCATGGAAAAAGAATTAGGTGAAGGAAATAAAATGCCTGGTATCTTACCAAAGCTTGCTCAATATGAAATTACATTATTAGACTGGATGGAAGAACATAAAGGTTCAAGAGAATACATCGTATTTGCAAATAAATGCTGGCCTTCATTCCAAACACAATTTGGATTTGTACCATGTTATGTAAATAGCCGTTTAACAGCTATGGGAATCCCAGTATCATGCGAAGTTGATATTTATGGTGCATTAAGTGAATACATCGGAACTTGCATAAGCCAAGATGTTGTAACATTACTTGATATAAACAATACAGTTCCAGCTGATATGTACGAATCAGAAATTAAAGGTAAATTTAACTATTCATTAAATGATACATTTATGGCATTCCACTGTGGTAATACAGCAGCTTGTAAATTAACATGTGGAACAATGAAAAACCAAATGATTATGGCAAGAGCCCTTGAACCAAATCAAGAACCAAATATAACTAGAGGAACACTTGAAGGAGACATAGTACCAGGAGATATTACATTCTTCAGATTACAAAGTAATGCAGATGCAGAACTTACAGCTTATGTAGCAGAAGGTGAAGTATTACCAGTTGCAACTCGTTCATTTGGAGCTATAGGAGTATTTGCAATTCCTGAAATGGGAAGATTCTATCGTCACGTATTAGTAGAAGGCAGATATCCTCATCATGGAGCAGTTGCATTTGGACACTTTGGAAAAGCTGTTTACAACTTATTTAGATATTTAGGTGTTAAAGAAGTTGGATTCAATCAACCAAAAGGTATGATTTACAAAACTGAAAATCCATTTGCATAGTTTAAAATTTATGCAATAATCCACCGAAAGAAGAAACATTGTTATTTCACAGGACTATGAAAATCTCGCTGAAAGTGCTAAATTGCAGGTTGCACCACTAATGCTTGCTCCCAATTTCATTGTGACAAGCGTTAATGGAACAACCTACAATTAAGAACTTTTAACAGCTAATTTTCAATGCCTGCTGCATAAAAATGTTTCTGCTTTCTAGTTAGGATATATTTCATAGTGTAGATCTAACTTATAATTGGTCTGTTTATAGGGTTCCATATTCATAACACTACATATCTACTGTTTCAATTTACTAAATAACAGCGATATTGAAATTTCACAAGTTTGAATATCATTGTGGAATCCTGTATAGATAGCACAATAATAAACTACGCTTAGGCTATGAAATATTTTCTAACCAGAAATGAGTAATATACTTTTGTGGAATGTTTCATTGGTAATTTTGATGGGTGTGATTCTTAATTGAAATTCCAAATCTACGATTTGGTCAATTGAAATTACTCAGTGAACGAAGTGAGTCGAGTTTCCTTTGAACTATTCCAAATGTGCTAGTTCAAAAAGTGAGAATCGAAATTTTATATTTCGTTCTTCGAACTTTCTCTGTGAGCGCTTGTTCTTTGAGGCTAGCACTTTGGGTGCAACTTTATAGCCTTAGAATCACCCATCATAATTACTTAGAAACTGGAACAAAAGTATGTTATTCATTTCGGTGAGGTATACGCATAAGTATAGATTATAGTGGTTTATCTATAGAGATAAGTTCTTAGCATGTAATTAATTCTGTTTATATAAAGATATAGGCTGAAAGTATAATATTTATAGCTTTCAGCTTTTGTTTTATGTATTTTCTTAGAACGCACATAAAGGGGGCTCTAGATTTATTTGTTATTAATTGTTAAATTCTCAATATATCAATAAGTTTTGTGTTAGATATAAAAAAATATCAATAAAATATTGACAAATGGTAGTGTTAAAGATATAATTAGACATAGATAAAGCAATGGAGCATTTATTTTATATAGGTGTTTTATTGCTTTTTTTTATTTATTATTGCTGATATATCAGTAGGATTTCAATGAATTTCAGTGAAAGGAGAGATAAATCTGTGTCAAGCTGAAAAGTCGTATGCTAAAGAAATATATAAGCAAATTAAGTTAGATATTTTGAACCAAAGAATAAAGGATGGCGATTTTCTTACATTATCAGAACTGGCAGATAAGTACAATGTGAGTAAAACACCTGTAAGAGATGCGCTAGGAGCCTTAGAAATTCAAGGATATCTTAAATCTTTACCTAGAAAAGGTTATTTAGTAAAACCTATAACACAGAAAAATATAAGAGAATCTTTTCAAATGAGATTTATTTTTGAAAAAGTAGCTGTAAGTTTAGCAGTTAAACTGGCTAGTGATTCGGAATTGCAAAATATAATGCAATTAGCTGAGAAATTTCCAGAAGTCTCGCAGGAAAATGAGATTACACGGTTTAATGAGTTAAACGATATGTTTCATATGTCCATTATAAAGGCAACTCACAATTCTCTTCTAATTGAAATGTGTGAAGGGGTTATGGAAAATTTATCACGGATACTAATGACGGACAGCAAACATTTAGAGTTTGTGAATGAAAAAGAAGAACATATAAATATAGCAAGAGCGCTGATTCACAGAGATAGTAAAAATGCAGAAAAACTAATAACGGAGCATCTTCTACATTTGGAATCAAGAGTAAATACTAATGAAAGTATTATAGTATAAGAAGTAAAATTTAGGGTAAGCTTTCAGTTAGAAGAAGAGTTTTGCTTTTTGAATGTAAAGGTATGATAAGAACTTCTATATTTAAAAGAATGTGTAAAAATTTTAACTTATTATAAAAATAAGAATTATTAATAAAGATTTTTTAAATTAATTAAGGGGGAAAAAAAATGAACAAAAAATCGTTAGTAGGAATTGTACTAGCATCAGTTATGACAGTAGGTATAATGGCAGGTTGTGGGTCATCAAAAAATGATTCGGCAAAAAGTGGTGATGGAAACAAGAAATATGTAATTGCATGTGATGCTAAATATGCACCATTCTCTTTTGAGGAAAATGGAAAATATAAAGGGATAGATGTAGAACTTTTAGATGCAATTGCAAAGGAAGAGAAATTTGAATATGATTTAAAGCCAATGGACTTTAATGGAATTATTCCTGGACTTACATCTAATCAATTAGATGGTGCTATTGCAGGGATGAGTATTACAGATGAAAGAAAACAATCTTTAGATTTCTCAGATGGATATTTTGTTTCAGGGCTATCATTAGTTGTTAATAAAGATAACACTGATATAAAAGGTGCAGATGATATAAAAGGTAAAAATGCATCACTTAAAAAAGGTACAGCAGGAGCAAAATTTGCTGAAGATAATGAATCAAAATATGGATTGAAGCTAAACTATTTTGATGATTCTCCATCAATGTTCCAAGCTGTTGAAAATAAGAATTGCGATTTCTTATTAGAAGATTATCCTGTTATTGCATATAAAATTAAGGTTGATTCTGATTCAAAGTTAAAAATTGCAGGAGATAAGCTAACAAATGTTGACTATGGATTTGCAGTTAAAAAAGGTGAAAATGCAGACTTATTAAAGAAATTCAATGAAGGTTTGAAAAAATTAAAAGAAAATGGGCAATATGACACGATCGTTGATCAATATATTGCTAAATAAATAGTAGATAGAATATGAACTACTAATGATTAAAATAAGCTATGAGTTTATTTTAAAATAAAAAGCTATGAACTTAGGAAACGATGTTTCTAATTTATAGCTTTTTCCTATTAAAATTGAATTTGAAACTGAAATAAAAACTTAATTCATAAAATAAGTATTAAATATGAAAAATGAAGGAGAATGCATTACTTGATTCATAATTAGGAATACATAGCTTTTATAAAATCTTTGTTTTGAAACAGTAAATATTGCCTATAAACGCGCATATATATTAGGTATAACTATTTTATTATATGTCTTGTTATATTTATACATATACTTAATGCATTGACAGTTTTTGAATTAAACTATATAATAAGTTTCATAATGAAGTAAAAAATCATTTGGGATTTATTGTGTGGAATAGTTTTTCCAGAGTGCAATAAATTAGATTTTTTAATTAAAATTAAATAAATATTGCAAAGGGGCAAGGAAAAATGAACAAAAGATCATTATTAAGTATTTTATTAGCATCAGTAATGTCTATAGGGCTAATGACTGGATGTGGTGCATCAAAGAGTGATACAGGATCAGGTGAAGGAAATAAAAAATATGTGATTGCATGTGATGCAAAATTTGCACCATTCTCTTTCGAAGACAGTGGAAAATATAAAGGAATAGATGTAGAACTTTTAGATGCAATCTCAAAAGAAGAAAATTTTGAATATGAATTAAAACCAATGGATTTTAATGGAATAATTCCAGGGCTTACAGCTAATCAATTGGATGGAGCTATAGCAGCTATTACTATAACTGATGAAAGAAAACAAACATTAGATTTTTCAGATGGGTATTTTGTATCAGGGTTATCAATAGTTACAAATAAGGATAACACTTCAATTAATGGAGTCAACGATCTAAATGGAAAAAGTGTATCAATAAAAAAAGGAACTGCAGGAGCAAAATTTGCTGAAGATAACGAATCAAAATATGGATTGAATTTAAGTTATTTTGAAGATTCTCCATCAATGTTCCAAGCTGTAGAAAATGGCAATACTGATTTCTTAATGGAGGATTACCCTGTTATTGCTTATAAGATTAAAGTGGATAGCGGAGCAAAATTAAAAATTGTTGGAGATAAATTAGATGCTGTAAATTATGGATTTGCGGTTAAAAAAGGTGAAAATCAAGATCTATTAAAGAAATTTAATGAAGGATTGAAGAAATTAAAAGATAATGGAAAGTATGACCAAATTGTTGGTCAATATATAGGAAAATAGTAAGGAGAATTAAAAATGGAGATTTTTCAATTACTAAAAGATAGTCTGCCTAGTTTATTAAGTGGGCTTTCAGTAACAATAGAAGTTGCAGCAATGTCATTAATATTAGCAGTTATATTCGGGATAATTTTAGGAATATTTAGCATAAGTACTTCAAAAATTTTAAAAGGTATATCTACAATATATATCTACATTGTCCGTGGAACACCACTTATGGTTCAAGCTTTATTCTTATATTTTGGTGTTGGACAAGCGTTTGGTATAAGATTTGACCCTATAGTTGCAGGTGTAATAACTCTTACTGTAAATGCAACAGCTTATATGGCTGAAATATTTAGAGGAGGAATACAAGCTGTAGATAATGGTCAAATGGAAGCTGCAAGAAGTTTGGGACTTAATTACTCAAAGGCTATGAGAAAGGTTATTTTGCCTCAGGCTGTTAAGATCATGATTCCATCTATATTAAATCAATTTATTGTTACATTGAAGGATACATCAATATTAACAGTTATTAGTATAAGAGAACTTACATCATCAGGACAAATTATTATTGCAAGAAACTTTAAGGCACTTCAGATGTATGCAATTGTAGCTTGTATGTATTTTATAGTAATAACAGTATTGACTTTAATATCAAGTTATATAGAAAGGAAAATCAGCTATGGTAATAAGCGCTAAGAATCTTAAAAAACGTTATGGACAATTAGAAGTTCTTAAAGATATATCAGTAAATGTTACAGAAGGTGAAGTTCTTTGCATTATAGGCCCTTCAGGATCGGGAAAGAGTACTTTCTTAAGATGTCTTAATGGTTTAGAAGAAATTCAAGCAGGTAGTATTACAATACTAGGCCAAGAGCTTGTAAATAATAAGGACATAAATAAATTAAGAGAAGAAATCGGAATGGTGTTTCAATCTTTTAATTTATTCCCACACCTAACAGTTCTTCAAAATATGTTATTAGCACCTTTAGAATTGAAGAAGATGAACAAAGCTGAAGCAACTGAAAAAGCTCTTTCATTATTGGACAAAGTTGGATTAAAAGATAAAAAGGATGTTTATCCTGATACTTTATCTGGTGGACAAAAACAAAGGGTTGCAATTGCCAGAGCTCTTGAAATGAATCCTAAGATAATGTTATTTGATGAACCAACTTCTGCACTAGATCCTGAAATGGTTGGTGAAGTGCTTAAGGTTATGAAAGATTTAGCTCAAGAAGGAATGACAATGGTTGTAGTAACTCATGAAATGAATTTTGCTAGAGATGTATCTGATAGAGTTATATTTATGGATCAAGGATATATAGTTGAAGAAGGTCCTCCAGAAGAAATATTCACTGCACCTACTAGCGATAGATGTAAAGAGTTCTTAGATAAAGTAATTAACAATTAAAATTTATTATATGAGAAATAAAGAGCATTGTTTCAATTTCAATATTTAATGATATTGAGAAACAATGTTCTTTTTATATATTTTTCATGGTTTTTTACTTGATTTATTTATTAATATGCTATAATTTATATTTATTAGGTATTATAAGTAGAATAATAAATCTATACACTAACTCGTTAAAATATATAAAGAAATACATATATTTTCGATTTATTGTTTTAGAAAATATGGCACATAGAAATTGGGGAGGATAAAAATGATACAAATTAATCCGAAAAATTCTGAATTAAAAAATATAATAATTCTAGCTACTGGAGGAACTATAGCTGGTACGGGAGAAGAGGGGAAGACTACTAATTATACAGCAGGTAACATAGATATAGAAGTACTAGTTAGTAGTGTCAGAAACCTTGATAAAATAGCTAATATATATGGTGAGCAGATTGCTAATGTTGATAGTAATGATATAACTATGAATCATTGGTTAACTCTTGCTAATAGAATAAATGAACTTTCAAAGCAAGACGATGTGGATGGTTTTGTAATAACACATGGTACTGATACATTAGAAGAGACAGCATACTTTTTAGATTTAACAGTTAAAACAGATAAACCAGTCGTATTGACAGGAGCAATGAGACCGTCAACAGCAACAAGTGCAGATGGACCTTTAAATTTATATCAGTCAGTAGCATTAGCTGCTAGCGATTTATCAAGAGGGCATGGAGCGATGGTTGTTTTTTCAGATGGAATTTATAGTGGAAGAAATGTTCAAAAAATCAACACTTTTAAAACAAATGCTTTTAACTCAATTGAATTTGGATGTCTTGGTTACATGAGGGACAATATACCATTCTTTTTTAATAAGTCAATAAAACCACATACAATTTATTCACAATTCGATGTTACAGGATTAACTGAGCTGCCTAAGGTTTCTATCGCATATTTCCATATTGACGCTGATCCTTCGATTATTAACTATTTTGCTCAAAACTCTGAAGGAATTGTAATAGCGGGTGCGGGAAGTGGTACTTTCAGCTCAAATTGGTTGGAAGAAATCAGGAACCTTGAAACAAAGGGGATTCCAGTTGTTAGATCTTCAAGAATAGGAAACGGAATAATATTAACAGATTCAACTATAGATAAATACTCAAATTGCATTCCTAGTTATACATTATCACCTCCAAAATCTAGGATATTACTTACATTGGCTCTTACTAAAACTAAAGATTATTCTGAAATAAAGAGAATATTTGCAGAGTATTAATTCAAATATTATAAAAATTTCAACTAAATGTAGTTTGGCATAAAATGTTTCATAGATCTCATACGAATTGAAAAAGTTATATTTAAGGTAAAGATAGTTTATAAAAATGCTATCTTTACCTTTTATTTATAGATAAGCCAACTATAATCTATACTTATGCGTATACCTCAGTGAAATGAATAATATACTTTTGTTCCAGTTTCTAGGTAATTCGGATTGGTAATTCTAAGGCTATAAAGTTGCACCCAAAGTGCTACCCTCAAAGAACAAGCACTCACAGAGAAAGTTCTGCTTACCAAATGTAAAATTTGGAGCATCACTTTTTGAACTAGCACATTTGGAACAGTTGAAAGGAAACTCGACTCACTTCGTTCACTGAGTAATTTCAATTGACCAAATCGTAGATTTGGAATTTCAATTAAGAATTACATCCATCATAATTACCAATGAAACATTCCACAAACGTATATCACTCATTTCTGGTTGGAATAGATTGCATAGTCTAGGTATAGTTTATGATTGTGTTATCTATATAGATGAATAACTTAAGAATTTGGCTTATACTTTGCAATAAATGCCATACTAGAAAGTAGAAACATTTTTATGCAGCAGGCATTGAAAATGAGCTGTTAAAAGCTCTTAATTGTAGGTTGTTCAACTAATGCTTGTCACAATGAAATTGGGAGCAAGCATTAGTGGTGCAACCTGCAATTTAGCACTTTCAGCGAAATTTTCATAGTCCTGTGAAATAACAATGTTTTTACTTTCGGTGGATTATTGTATAAGTCTAGGTTATATATTGTTTATCTATAATAAGGATTTTAATTAAATATTTAATTTGGATATTAAGAAATATTTTAGTCATCAAATAAAAGTGCGTATTCATATAATAAATGAAATCAATATAATGTTATAGGGCTTTTTATATGAAAGAACAATGCACAGAAAGCAATGATTTTTTTAAGAGAATATATAAAACTGGTAAATTAATTGAATTTGATGAAAAATCTAAAATAGTATTTATAAGTGATGTTCATAGAGGAGACGGTGGATATGCTGATTCTTTAAGACAAAACAGAAACATTTATAAAGCTGCTCTTGGATTTTATTATGAAAATGGATATACTTTAATAGAATTAGGTGATGGAGATGAATTATGGAAAAATAAAGATTGTTTAGATATCGCCTATAATTATAAAGATGTTTTTTCAATGCTTAATGACTTTTATGATGATAATAGGTTGTGCTTGGTATACGGAAATCATGATATAGTAAAAGCTAACCCAGAATTCATAAAACGGCAAGAAAGACTTTTTGCAAATGCCGGAAATGGCTTTGGACGTGAGATGATAAACTTATATTCTAATATAACTTTTTATGAAGGAGTTATACTTAGATATATGCCATCTAAAGAGGATATAATTGCATTTCATGGGCATCAAGTAGATTTTATTAATTGTGAGATGTGGAAAACTAGCAGGTTTTTAGTAAGGCATGTATGGAGATTTATGGAGGGAGTTGCAGGGTTTAAACCTCCAACTAGCCCGGCAAGTAATTATGACAAAGGAACAAAAATAGATCATATACTTGGACATTTAGCACGTAAGGAGAAAAAAGTTATAATCTGCGGGCATACTCACAACGATATATTTCCTGAAGCAGATGAGGGGATTTATTTCAATGATGGCTGCTGTGTATTTCCATCAGCAGTAACTTGTATTGAATTAACAGGTGGTAAAATATCATTAATTAAGTGGGCTATAGAAGTTGATAGTAAAGATGTTTTATACATTAATAAAACTATAATTGGAGGTCCTGAAAATTTAGAAAAGTACTTTTATTATGCAAAACAGTTTTAGAATAGAAGAACGTTTAAAAAGGAGATTATATATGAAGTTTATTGATTTACATTGTGATACTGCAAGTAGAATTTTTTATGAAAAGCTAAATCTTAATCATAAGAAGTGTAAAGTTAATATTGAAAATTTAAAAAGAGGCGAAAATTTAGGGCAGGTTTTTGCATTTTTCATAGAGAAAGAATCAATTGAAGATCCATATGATGAATTTATAAAATTATATAATAGCTTTACTCAAGAAATAAGTAAAAATACAGGAGAGATAGAGATTGTAAGAAATACAGCTGAGCTAAAAAATGCTGAAAAAGCAGGAAAGATTGGGGCTTTTTTATCCATAGAAGAAGGAGAAGTCATTAAAGGAGATATACAAAAGCTGAGAACTGTATATGATATGGGAATTAGAATCATAACAATTACTTGGAATTATCAAAACTCATTAGGGTATCCTAATGCAGGTTATACTTATAGAAATAAAGGATTAACTAGAAAAGGAGTCGAAGTTATTGAAGAATGTGAAGCCTTAGGCATAATTCCTGATGTATCTCATTTGTCAGATGCTGGATTTTATGATTTGATTAGAATTTGCAAAAAACCATTTATAGCTTCACATTCTAATGCACGTGCGATCACAGAGCATCCTAGAAATTTAGATGATAATATGATAAAATTATTAGCTGAAAAGGGTGGAGTAATGGGGATAAACTTTTGTTCTGATTTTTTAGGAAATGAAAGTGTATCTTCAATAGAAGAAATGATTTGTCATATAAAACATATTAGGAACATTGGAGGAATTGATGTACTTGCCCTTGGAAGCGATTTTGATGGAATACACAATGAGGTGGAAATAGAAAACGCTTCAGAATTTAATAAATTATATTTGGCACTTAAACAAAATCATTTTAAGGAATCAGAGATAGAAAAAATATTTTATAAAAATGTCCTAAGAGTTTTTGAAGAAAACTTTAAATAATAAAAATTCATATATATGCTGCAATTGAAAATTACGACCAAATTCTTGAAATGCATGTGTTATAAAAAAATTTTAATTTATAAAATTTTATCTTAAATTATCAGTCAATACAAACTAAATAATTTTATAGAAAATAAATTATTTTGTTAATAACTTATATAGTAGAATACAATGAAAATTTAAAAGGTGGTGAATTTGTCAGATATTCAGTTATATAATATCTGACTAAGGTTTGTTATGAATAAATTAAGGGGTAAAGTTGCACTAATTACAGGTGCATCAAGAGGCATAGGAAGAGCTATAGCAGTAGAGCTTGCAAAGGAAGGGGCAAGCGTTATAATAAATTACTCTACTGATGACGAAGGTGCAAAGGAAACTTTGGAAGAGATAAAGAGTATAAACGGCTATGGAGTTATAGTAAAAGGAGATATATCAGCTTTCGATAAATGCCAAATGATAGTTGAAGAAGTTTTAAAAGTAATGGGGAAGATTGATATTCTAGTAAACAATGCAGGCATAAGTCATATAGGTTTATTTATGGATTCAACAGAAGAAGAAATAAGCAGGATATTGAATACAAATCTTTTAGGAGCAATTTATTTAACAAAGCATGTCCTAAGTAATATGATTTCTAGAAAAAGTGGAACTGTCATAAATATTTCTTCTATGTGGGGAGAAGTTGGAGCCTCTTGTGAAGTGTTGTATTCAGCTACCAAAGGCGGATTAAATTCATTTACAAAAGCACTTGCGAAAGAAGTAGCGCCTTCTAATGTAAGAGTAAATTGTATAGCACCAGGAGTAATAGATACAAAAATGAACTCATTTTTAGAAGGAGATGAAAAAAAATCCCTAGAGGAAGAAATTCCTCTAGGAAGATTTGGGCTTCCAAGTGAGATTGGTAAAATTGCTGTATTTTTATCTAGTGAAGATTCATCGTATATAACAGGGCAAATAATAAGAGCAGATGGTGGATATATTTAAGGTATATCCGCTTACTCTTCTTCACCTTCAGGTGATACTATTTTCTCTAAGTAAAAATAAAATTCTACACCATTATTGATGTTTTGTAAATTAAACTCACTGTTATGAAGACGTAGTATATTTTTAACTATTGATAAGCCAATACCAGTACTATTCTTTTGAGTTCTTTCTCTGGATTTATCTATTCTATAGAATTTATCAAAAAGTTTGCTTATTTCAGCTTCAGGAATAACTACTCCCATATTTTGAACAGATATTTTAAACTTGTCTAGACCTTCTTCAATATTTACGTTTATGTCATTGCCAGGAGGAGTATATTTAATTGCATTTGTTATAAGATTAGTTAAAACCTGCTCCATTTGAAATGGATCTGCGTAAACATAGCTATAAGGTATTGATGAATTAAAGTTTACATTAAACTTATTTTCTTCAAAGTCTGGCTTATGCTTCTTTAATATTTTAGTAATTAATCTATTAATATTAAAAGATTCAAAATTTGGTTTTATAATCCCGGATTCAAGTTTCGAAAGTTCTAGCATATTAGTGACTAATACAGTCATTTTTTTCGACTCATCAATTATAGTTTCTAAATATAAATTAGCGTCTTCGCCAGATACGATACCATCTTTAATGCCTTCTGCATATCCTTCTATAATTCCTATTGGGGTTTTTAGTTCATGACTAACATTAGATATAAAATCTTTTCTCATATCTTCTAATTGTCTTTCTTTTTCAATATCATCTTCTAATTTCTTGTTTTTTTGCTGTAAATCTACTAAAGCAGCTTGTAGATTTTTAGATAAAAAATTTAGCGATTTGGCAAGGCTTCCTATTTCATCATCTCTATCAGTTTCATAAACTCTTGCAGAGAAATCCATATGAGATATTTTGTTTGCTGTATTGGTTAAGTTTACAAGAGGCTTAGATATAAGGTTAGAGTAAATTGAAGAAAGTATTACTGATATAACAATCAATCCAAAAAACAAATATACAAAAAATTCACTCATAACTTCAGAGGCTTCCTTTATTGGCTGAATGGAAGCAACGCAAAAAATAAGACTATCATTTTTTGTGGTTATAGACATAGGACTAATTACACCAATCTTACTTAAGCCGCTGCTCTCATTAGTAAAAGTTGTATACTTGGTTTGAGAATGAGTAATAACGTCGTTAATCAAATCGCTATTATTTATTAATTCTTTACCAAAAGAAGTTAGGGTGTCAAAACTCTCCTTATCACTATAAATGTTGTTAGAAAAATATTTTATATCTCCATTTGTTGATGTAATGATAATTTTAGCATTATTATCATTCTCAAATTTTTGCAAGGCCTTATACAAGTCAGCATCATTGTCTATATGAAGTGAATATAAATCATGAAACTTATTAACTTCTTTAACTAATGAAATTGTTTTTTTGTAAGAATAAAAACTTTCAAAGAAAAAGGCTTGTGCAAAGTAAGTTATGAACATTAATGCAAGAACAAGGCCTAATGTTATGCTAAATAGCCTTTTAGATAAACTACGCCTCATTTATTTAACCTCAAATTTATAGCCGCTGCCACGAACTGTAATTATATAATTAGATTTATCTAACAGCTTTTCACGAAGTCTTTTAACGTTAGTGTCAACTGTACGTATATCTCCATAGTAGTCAATCCCCCAAACATTATCCAATATATTATCTCTACTTAAAGCAATTCCTTCATTAGTAACTAAGTACATCAAAAGTTCGTACTCTTTTGGCGATAATATTATTTCTTTGCCATCAATTTTTACTTCATGTGAAAGTTTGTTTATAGTTAAACCGTTAAAATCTTGAAAGCTAGAATCTAGATCCTCCCTAGTTCTTTTTAGAAGAGCCTTAACTTTAGCAATTAAAACTTTAGGGCTAAATGGTTTTGTGATATAATCATCAGCTCCGTAATCATAACCTTGAAGTTTATCCTCTTCTTCACCTTTTGCAGTGAGTAAAACTACAGGAACGGTGGAGACTTCTCTCAATTTTTCCAACATAGTTAATCCATCCATAACAGGCATCATAATATCTAAAAGTACTAAATCAATTTTTTGTGTACTAAATACAAATAATCCTTCTTCGCCATTTGAGGCTTCAAAAACATTAAAATCTTCTTTTATTAAATAATCTCTAAGTAAAAACCTAATTCTTAGTTCATCTTCAACAATTAAAATAGACTTTCTCATAACTTTTCATCTCCTTATATGTGAACGTGTAAATTCATACAATGCTTATAATAACATAATACCTTACAAATAAGGCAATTCTATTACAATCATATATCACATTGTACAATTTTTTGTGTTCTAAGCGCAATATAATATTGCAAAAATAATCCTTTATCATAATTCTAAAAATATTACAAGAATTTTGGGTGTAATTGTGAATTGCAATATACATATTATTTTAAGTTTAGCATATAAAGATCAATATGTATGTTATAATAGTAAATCTACATTTAAGATTGCAATAAAACAAGATCTAAGCAAGACTAAAATCTGCAAGCTCAATTACAAGGTATATATTAAATTCATTATAGTATAATAACGTAAATACTCTCATATATTATATTGGATAATAATTATCTATAAATAATAAATTTATAATGATTATCATGAATTTGGAAGAAATAAAAAAGATTTTTAAGAATATACGTCAGACATATCGCATGGATAATAATACTAATTTTGAATTGGAACATATATTTGTGTTATTATATAGGTGTATAGATTATTTTTGATTATAGAAATTTACTTTTGTTTTGTGATATGATTATGAATGGCATATTTATACTTTAAAACGTGATTAGCATTACTAGTGTTATTTTAAATGAAAAGATCGCAAAGTATCAGGATATTTGATATGTAATTAGGAGAATAGTGAATGATAAAATTAAATTTTGATGTGAAGAGACATACACTTGAAAATGGCTTGGAAGTAATAACTATTAAGAAGGATACTCAAATTGCATCTATTAATATAGGAGTTAAGGTCGGTGCTCTATATGAGAATATGAAAGAAAAAGGTATAAGTCACTTTATTGAACATACTTTGTTTAAAGGAACCATCAATAGAACTGGTGAAGAGTTAAATGATGAATTAGAGGCTTTAGGCGGAGAATATAATGCTTATACAGATTATGATGTTACTGTTTATACGATCAGCTGCCTGATGGAAGAATTTAAAAAAGCAACAGAGCTTTTGGCTGATATGATTGTAAATCCAACATTTGATAAAAATGAAATAGAAAAAGAACGAGGTGTAATTTTATCAGAAATAAGGATGAGCAAAGATGATATAGAGGATTTCAGTTTTAAAAATGTAAATAAACTTGCATTTAATAAAAGTGCTCTAAAATATGAGGTTACTGGACTTGAAGAGAATGTTTCTGGATTCACCAGAAAGAAATTGATATCTTTTTATAAAAGGTATTATACACCTCAAAATTCTCTTATAACTATGGTATCGCCCTTAGAGCATGATGAAGCTATAAACTTAGTGAAAAATTATTTCAGTCAATGGGAAGGACAAAAGCCTGAACCTATAAATATCATAATAGAAAAAAATAAAGAAACAACAGGAATAAGTTATAAGAAAGATATAGAGCAAAGCACTATAGTCTATTTATATACCTTCAATGATTTAGAAAAATCAAATGAACTTCCGCTAAGAATTTTGAATCACAGACTTGGGGAAAGTTCGAATTCACTTCTTTTTAGAGAAATTAGAGAGAATAGGGGATTAGCTTACGATATTTATACTCATTTAGAAATAACCAATAATATAAAAACCCTCTATATATACACAGCAGTTAGTGAGGAAAACATTGATGAAGCTAAAGCGGCTATTGATGAAACAATAAAAAACGTAGTTGAAGGAAAGATTCAAATAGGAGATAGAGATTTAAATATAATGAAAAAAGTCCATAAGACGGCTGTAATATCAACTTTAGAGGATTCGTCTGAGTTATGTAATTACATGCTTCATCAAGCATTAGAGGGCGAGGACATATTTGAATTTGTTAAAGATATGGACAGATTAAATATGTTGGATATATTAAAGATTAATGAAGTTGGAAAAAAAGTTTTAAAAAACCCAACGATACACATATTAAAGTCTAACTAGTAAATTAAATAATAAAAAAGGTGAAAGTTTTAACTATGGCAAAAATAACGAAAATAGAAATTCAAAAGAGAAACAAAGAAAGAGTTAACTTATTTTTAGATGGTGAGTATGCATTTTCTATTTCAGCAGAACTAGTTTATAAAGAAAGTCTTAAAGTAAATAGTGAAATAAATCCTGAGAAATTGAGGGCACTAGCAGAAAGTGAAAACTTTATGAGGTGTAAGGAATCTGCTTTGAGGATAATAGAAAAAACATATAAAACAGAAAAAGAGGTTAGAGATAAGCTAAGGCTTAAAGAGTATGACGAATTATCTATTGACAAAGCTATTGAATTTCTTAAAGAATATAATTTTATAAATGATGGCAATTATACAAAAATTTTTATAAAAGATAAATTACGATCAATGGGAAGTCAGAAAATAAAATATACATTGCTTCGCAAAGGAATTTGCAAAGAAATCATTGATGAGGAATTATTAAATCTAGATAAAGAAAATGAAAAAGATGTTGCATTTGATATAGCACAAAAAAAATATAATTTAATAAAGAATAAAGAGACTGATACTTATAAGATTTCAGGAAAATTATATAGGTATTTAATTTCAAAGGGATATAATACAGAGATTACTAGTCAAGTAATCAAAAAAGTTATGGCTGTAGACGTGGATGATTTTTAATAGTGCTTTTATATTTCGCTCGTTGAAATTTAAGGCGCATATTTTAGATGTATTTTTAATATGCTTATGTTCTCATTTTTGATATAATTAGAATATACATTATAATAGGGTGAAAATATTATTTGTGGAGGAAAAATTATGAATGAAAATAAAGCTATGTTAGTAGTTAATGGAATCATCTCAGGATGCATTCAAGTAAGTATCATAATTGCACTATTAGTCTTTCCTAGTATAATATTTAATTCCACGTCAGTTCATTCATTCACAGAAAATGTTCTTAAACAAGAATATTCACCAAATGAAAATAGCAAGATTGTAAATAGTAAATTATTTAAGAACATACAGTCAATTAAAAATGCATCATCAAAAGAAATTATTATTTATAATGGAGTTACTATAGAAGACGGAATTAAATCAAATGAAGAAATTGATAATAAAGCGCTAAAATTAACTCAGGGCGCTAAAACTGATAGGGAAAGAGCAAAAATATTATATAGTTGGATTGGAAGTAATATAAAGTACGATAATGAAAAGGCTCAAGAAGTTTTAAGTGGAGGCGACACTGAAAAAATGCCAGAAAGCGGTGCAATACCAGCGTTCAGTAGTAGAACAGGTATTTGTTTTGATAAGGCATGTCTTTATGTAGCGATGTCTAGAGCTGCTAATCTTAAAGTTAGGCTTTTAGGAGGCCAAGCCTATGATGGAGAACAATATGTTGGCCATGCATGGAACCAAGTTTATTTAGAGGATGAAAATAAATGGATCAATGTAGATACAACCTTCTATGATGGAGGAAATTATTTTGATTCCAATTTATTTAATAAGCATAATGTAGAAGAAATTGCTGGTGAATGGTAAATTAGTTTGCTTTTTTAAATTTTGAAATAATAAGGTCTATGGCCTTTTCACAATCTTTGTCATTAGGATCTATTGACCATGCTAAATTAAAGAAACGTAAAGCTGTATTAAAGTTTTCTTTCATGACATAGCAATATCCAAGATTAAAAAAGTATTTACTTTCATGCTTAAGAGAAATTGCTTTGTTAAGCATAATTATTGCATCATCAAATTTTTTGAGTTTAATTAAACAAACTCCACAATTATAGTATGAACAAGCCGTGTTTAAATTTTCTGATGCAGACTTTTTATAAAAATCCATGGCTTTTTCGTAATCCTTCATATTGTAAAATTTGTTTCCTTCAGTAAAATAATTCATTTGTGACCTCCAATAGCAAAATTGTAAATATTAACTTAAATTCTTTATAATTATAGACAATACTTTATATTAGTATACATATGGAAGTATTTATTAAGGCATAATTAAAAAAATAACAGACCAGTATGCACGGGGAATTATTTTCTTTCATGTGCCTAAGCTTTAAAATTATATAACCAATATGTACATTGAAAAAACAGAGTAGGTGAAATAAATATGATAAATTATAAAATTGGTTTAGATATAGGATCAACAACAGTAAAATTAGTGGTTCTTAATAATGAGAACATTTTAATATATAGTAAATATAAAAGACATTTTTCAGATATAAGAAGTACAATAATTGACTTAATAAAGGAATGCTATGATGAATTAGGGAATATTAACTGCAAAATTAATATAACAGGATCAGGAGGATTGTCAGTATCAAAATGGCTTAATCTTGGTTTTGTACAGGAAGTAATTGCATGCTCAAAAACAGTTGAAACAATTATTCCGGAGACTGACGTTGTAATAGAATTAGGTGGGGAAGATGCCAAAATTACATATTTTAGAGGTGGAATAGAGCAAAGAATGAATGGAAGTTGTGCCGGCGGTACTGGAGCTTTCATTGATCAAATGGCCATATTATTGAATACTAATGCAATGGGATTAAACGAGTATGCTAAAGAATATAAAGTAATATATCCTATAGCATCAAGATGTGGTGTCTTTGCAAAAACAGATGTTCAGCCATTGATAAATGAAGGCGCTAAAAAAAGCGATATAGCTGCATCAATATTTCAAGCTGTAGTTAACCAAACTATAGGAGGGCTTGCGTGTGGTAAGCCTATAAGAGGCAATGTGGCATTTTTAGGAGGTCCTTTATTTTTCCTTTCAGAATTAAGGAACAGATTTATTGAAACATTGAATTTAAAGGATGAACAAATTATTGCACCAGAAAATTCTCAACTTTTTGTTGCGATGGGAGCAGCTCTATTGTCAACAAAGGAAAAATCAACATCTTTAAAAAATATAGTAGATAAAATTTCTGATATTTCTAATATAAAGGATGATACTGAGCCAAGACTTGAACCGTTATTTAAAGATAAAGAAGATTACGATAAGTTTAAAGAGAGACATGATAAAAATGTTGTAAAAAGGGGAGAGTTAAGGGAATATAAAGGACAAGCATTTTTAGGAATAGACGCTGGTTCAACAACTACTAAAGTAGCACTTATAGGTGAAAATTCTGAACTTTTATATTCTTACTATGGAAGCAATGAAGGAAACCCACTAAACAAAGTTGTAGAAATCATGAAAGATTTATATGAAAAACTTCCAGAAACAATAGAGATTGTAAACTCTTCTGTTACTGGTTATGGAGAAGCTCTTATTAAAGCAGCGCTTCATATAGATATAGGAGAAATTGAAACAATTGCACATTATAAGGCTGCAGATCATTTCTTGCCAGGTGTAGATTTTATCTTGGACATAGGCGGGCAGGATATGAAGTGCATAAAGATAAAAAATGATGCAATTGATGGAATACTTTTAAATGAAGCTTGTTCATCAGGATGCGGATCTTTTATTGAGAGTTTTGCTAAGTCTCTTGACATGAAGGTAGAGGATTTCGCAAAGGAAGCCTTAAAATCTAAAGCTCCAGTGGACTTAGGTTCTAGGTGCACAGTATTTATGAACTCGAGAGTTAAACAGTCTCAAAAAGAGGGAGCTGAGATTTCAGACATATCAGCTGGCCTTTCATACTCAGTTATAAAGAATGCTTTGTTTAAAGTAATAAAGTTAAGAGATGAAAAAGACATAGGCGAAAAAGTTATAGTACAAGGTGGAACATTTTACAATGAAGCTGTACTTAGGAGTTTTGAACTTATATCAGGAAGAGAAGCAGTAAGACCAGATATCTCAGGACTAATGGGAGCCTTTGGGTGTGCTCTTATTGCAAAGGAAAGATATATTGAAGGAGAAAAGTCAACTTTATTACCTAGAGATGGAATAAATAAATTTGAAATGACAGCATCATTTAGAAGATGCGGAAAGTGTGGAAATAATTGTTTGCTTACTGTAAATAAATTCTCTACAGATGAGGAGTTCATTTCAGGAAATAGGTGCGAAAGAGGGCTTGGAATAGAGAAGTCTAAGGAAAGCAAACTACCAAATTTATTCGATTATAAGTACAAGAGAACATTTGGTTATAAGCCTTTAAAAGAAGAAGAAGCTAAACGTGGAGTTATAGGAATTCCAAGAGTTCTTAACATGTATGAGAATTATCCATTTTGGTTTACACTTTTAACTAACTTAGGCTTTAGCGTTAAATTATCAGCACCTTCAAGTAAGAAGATATATGAACTTGGAATTGAAACAATTCCATCAGAATCAGCTTGTTATCCAGCAAAATTGGCTCATGGTCATATAATGAATTTGATAAATAGAGGAATTAAAAATATATTTTATCCTTGTATATCATATGAGAAAAAAGAGTTCATGGATGCTCAAAATCATTACAATTGTCCTATGGTAACTTCTTATCCAGAAGCGATAAAAAATAATATGGATGAATTAAAGGAAAATAACATTAATTTCATGGAACCATTTTTATCTTTAGATAATGAAAAGGAGCTTGCAAAAAGAATTGTAGATGAATTCAAGGCGTTTAATGTAAGTATACAAGAGGCTAAAACAGCTGTGGAAGAAGCAAGTAAAGAAAGAGAGAATTTCAAAAAGGATATTCAAAAAAAAGGTGAGGAAGTTATTTCATATCTAAGACAGAATAATAAAAAAGGAATAGTATTAAGTGGAAGACCTTACCATGTAGATCCTGAAATAAATCATGGAATTCCTGATATGATAAATTCTTTTGATATGGCTGTATTAACAGAAGATAGCGTGTCTCATTTAGGAGTATTAAAAGATAAGCTTAGAGTTGTAGATCAGTGGATGTATCACTCAAGATTATACAGAGCCGCTGCTTTTGTTGCTGATGAGCCTTGTGTAGATATGATTCAGTTAAATTCTTTTGGTTGTGGATTAGATGCAGTTACTACAGATCAAGTTTCTGAAATTATATCCTCAAAAGGAAAGATATATACAGTATTAAAAATAGATGAAGGAAATAATTTAGGGGCTGCTAAAATTAGAATTAGATCATTAAAAGCTGCAATGGGCGAAAGAGAACGAAAAAATTATAAACCAGTTGAAGAACAAGTAGTATACAAAAATCCAGTATTTACACCTGAGATGAGAAAGAAACATACAATTTTATGTCCTCAAATGTCACCTATTCATTTTGATTTAATTGAGACAGCTGTGAATGCATCAGGCTATAACTTAGAAGTTTTACCATCAATGGACATGAAAGCTGTTGATGAAGGATTAAAATATGTTAATAATGATGCTTGTTATCCATCAATTATAGTAATTGGTCAAATAATTGAAGCCTTAAAATCTGGAAAATATGATTTGAGTAATACTTCAGTTATAATATCTCAAACTGGCGGTGGCTGTAGAGCAACAAATTATATTGGATTCTTAAAGATGGCTTTAAAGCATGCTGGATTTGAACAAGTACCTGTTATATCGTTAAATGCAGTAGGACTTGAAAAACAACCAGGTTTTAAGATTACTCCAAAATTGCTTCATAAAGCTATTATGGCATTAGTATACGGAGACTTATTCATGAGAGTGTTGTATAAGACAAGGCCTTACGAAAAAGTTAAAGGATCTGCCAATGATATTTATAAGAAATGGAATGAAAAGGTAAAATTAAATTTAGTAAATGGAAGCAAGAGAGAGTTTAATAACAACATAAAAGAAATCATTCAAGAGTTTGATGAATTACCACTACTAAATGTAAAAAAACCTAAAGTTGGTGTTGTTGGAGAAATATTAGTTAAGTTCCATCCAACAGCAAACAATGATATTGTGGGTATTTTAGAAAATGAAGGGGCAGAAGCAGTCGTTCCAGATCTTCTAGATTTCTTTTTCTACTCAGCATTTGACGCAGACTTTAAAGCAAAATATTTGGCAGGAAGTAAGCTTTCAAAAAATTTATGTAATATGGCTATTTCGTATATTGAAACATACAGAAAAACTATGAAAAAACAACTAGAAAAAAGTACTAGATTTTCTAAGCCAAAACACATAAAAGAATTAGCTGGCATGGCATCACCTATACTTTCTCTTGGAAACCAAACTGGAGAAGGTTGGTTCTTAACAGCAGAAATGATAGAGCTTATTGAGTCTGGCACAAGTAATATAGTGTGTCTTCAACCTTTTGCATGTTTGCCTAATCATGTTACTGGAAAAGGTATGATAAAAGCACTAAAAGAAAGATATCCAAAATCAAATATAGTGGCAATAGATTATGATCCTGGTGCCTCAAATGTAAACCAGTTAAATAGAATTAAGCTAATGTTATCAGTTGCCTTTAAAAATTTAGGTGATGAACTTAAATATCATAAAAAACAAAATGAAAGTATTGTGGAGCAGCAATTTCATAATGAGGCAGGTTTAACACTTGAAGACAATATTTAATTAAATTGTGTTAAATTTAATGTTTTAGTTAGCATAATCATGTATTTATAATGCATAATGTACATAATTTATAATTAACGTACATTATGCATTAAAGCTTTTGAAGGAATTTACATGTAATTGTTTTTATTACAATTATTGTTTTATGTTACTTTTAGTTTATACAATGGTTATTGTACAGTTTTATAGGCTATTAAAATAATGTGCAATTTATTAGGAGGTAATCGATGGATACGCAAAGTAATCATCAAGAAAAAGAGAAAATTAAAAATAAAAAATTTAAACCGCTTGTATTCTTTTTAGGGATAGTATACATAATTGTTTTTCTATGTATAAGTACGCCTATAGTATTATTTTTTGGACCGTATGAAAATACAAGAAAAGTATTTGTTTCAACATTACTTGGAACAAGACATGCGTATCTATTAACAGATTTTATGTCCCAGGAAGAAATAAATAAGATCCTAGGAGTTAACAAAAATACAGAGGAATTGAAGGATGATAGTACTCAAAATACAGAAACAGATTTAAATAAGGTAAAGGTGAAATATACTAGTGGAAATGAGATAACTAGATATGATATACATACAGACAGATATAATGGATATATACTTGAAATAAAAAATCCATTAGGAGTTAAAGTTGCAATGACAAAATACCTAGGAAAAATGGGACAGAAAACTAGTGAAATGGCAGAAGAGAATAATGCTATTGCAGCGATTAATGGTGGGTCCTTTGTAGATAAATCTTCTGATGGAACCCTTTATGCGGGAACTGGGGCAGAGCCAGGGGGATTTATTATATCAGGTGGAAAAGTTGTATATCCTAAAAACAATGTAAATAGAAATAATGTTGAAAATGTTATAGCTTTTACTAAAGGTGGTCAGCTTATTGTGGGAGATCATACTCTTAATGAGCTTCAAAAGCTAGGAGTGCAGGAAGCAATGTGCTTTAGAAGGCCTAATATTATTATAAATGGTAAGCCTCAAGTTAAAGATAAGACATCTGATGGGCTTAATCCTAGAACTGCAGTGGGTCAAAAAGAGGATGGTACAGTTATATTTTTGGTTATTGATGGGCGAAAAATCACAGCGCCTGGAGCAAGTTTGTATGATGTTCAAGAAATAATGTTAGATAGAGGTGCGATTAATGCGGGTGCTCTTGATGGTGGTTATTCTTCTACAATGTACTATAAGGGAGAAGTTATAAATTCTCCAAATGCTTGGGATGGTGAAAGATCTGTTGCCACAGCTTTTTACGTTGAGTAAAATAAAGTTTATGAGAAATAATCATAATAAATATTACATATAACACAAAAGTAGAAGTGATTTTGAAGTATCTTTGTAGGAGAGGATAGTTAATGAAAAACCTGGTAAGAATAGTAGTATGGACACTTGTAGCAATAGTAATTCAACAAGGTATATTTTTATATGTGGAAAATATATATTTAGCTTCAGATGTAAAAATACAAGCTGAAAAAGTTGAAGAAAAGGAAACGCCAAAAGATAATAAGCAAAATGAAATTAACATTAAAGATGGAGTTTCTAAAGCATCAGTATCCTCAGATGGCAGATTTGTTGCTTATATAGAAAATAGTAAACTTAAGGTATTAGATAGCAATGATAATAGTGAAAAAGAATTCCAATGTGAAGACGGCGGAGATGTAGTGTTCTATAAATGGTTAACAAATGAGAACAATATAATTGTTATACAAAAAGTGCAAAAAAAAGGAGGAGCTTATTTTGAGCCAGTATCTTTTGATGCGAAGAAAGGTGAAACACGACAACTTGCAGACTTTAATTTAAATGAGTTGAAAATAGATACAAAGAATGCAAATGATAAAGTAGACAATGTAGTATTTTCTACTGCAACACATAGTCTTTACATAAAAATTAATAAAACCAATGGAAAAAGTGATTTATATTATGCTAATGTAATGAATCAATTAGAGAAAGTCAGATCCAATAAAGAAATTGGAAATATAATAGTACCTACTACAAGTACAAATGCGGTAATGGAAATGGGAAATGGAGCAACCATATTAAATAGTCCAAACAATATAGAAATACCAAATGCAAAAGTTATAAAAATATTAGGAAATGATATTAATGATAATGTATATTTTGGTGAAGAAGTTAGCGGTAATATTACTAAAATATATTATTCAGCATTAAACGAAGGGAAAATAAAATGGAATATGTTGATTTTGCCTAAGCCAGTAAGTAAAGAAGATATAATTGTGGATTATTCAGGAAAAGTTTATATCAATGATAAATCTGCAGGAAGTGTTTTAGAGCTTATTAGTAAGAAGACAATTAAGTATGAAGGAGATCTTCTGCAATCTTATTCTAAAGGGATTATTTCTATAAATGGAAATAAGTTAAGAAAGTACGAGATTGGAGAAAACAGAATTTCCATTAAGCAATAATATGCTTAATAAAAACTACTTTGCCAAATAATCATGATTTTGATAATACAAAAATATAAGAAATTTTTGTATTTAAGGATCTATCATAATAAGATATAATAATTCATATAAGTTTTAAAAGAATAAAATATAAAAAAAGTCATATAATTAAATTTATGTAAATATAAAATCAATGGTAAAAGGGGCGGAATTTATGGATAAAAGTAAAAAAAATAAATTAATTGGAACAGGAGTCATTGTTGGATCCATGGCAGCATTAAGTGGTGCCATAGCAATGGGGAAGAGGTTTAGAAATAAAAAAATAAAAAAGATCATCGATATTAAGACATATTCTACAGGTGTAATTAGAAGTTTTGGCACTTTATATTTAAATGATGAAAAGCAGAAGGTGCCAGGAGATTTCGTGCAGTTCAAAGACATTGCTTCATTTGCAGGCCAAAAAATAGAAATTAAAGATACTGATAAAGATGATGATTATAAATTATCTTGGATAGAGATAAATGATGCAGGTAAGAAATTATTGATTTGTGATAGAAATATTTTGAAAAATATTTCATGGAATGAACTAAATGATCAAAATTTAGTTTTTGGTAAAGTAGTAATAGTAGAAGGGGAAAAATACATCTTAAGGCTCTTAACTGGATATAGTGAAAAGAAAAATTATAAGAATAATGAATGGGATAAGTATATAGTAAATTCCAACAAAATTGATGGACTTCCACCAAGTGAAGATTATGATGTAGATAATAATATAAAGAAATTTGATGATGAGAAGATTAATGGAAATAATAATGCTTTATGGCATTGGTATAATTTCTCATCTTTTACTCAAAGCGAAGGCTTAAGAAGTGAAAAATTCTGTATAATAAGAGGATATTATTCAACAACATATTCTAAGCAGTCAGTTAAAGACTTAAAATATGAAACTGTAGGGTATAGGCCGGTTTTAGAATTGATTGAATAAAATATAAGCGTATGGGCACTTATTTATAGTAGCTTATGCGCTTTTATATTAATAAATAGATAATAATAGGAGGAAAAATGAAATTAACAAATTTAAGTAACAGAAAGAAAGGAATAATATTTATAACTGCATCTGCATTTGGATTTGCAATGATGTCAGCATTTGTTAAGATTTCTGGTGATTTGCCATCGTTTCAAAAAACTTTTTTTAGAAACATAGTATCACTTATGGTGGCATTCGCACTAATATCAAAACATAGAGGAAACTTTTTTGGTCAAAAAAATAATCAGAAGACATTGTTGCTCAGGTCGATATTTGGAACTTTAGGCATTTTATTTAATTTCTACTCTATAGATAAACTAGTTCTATCAGATGCTAATATGTTAAATAAATTGAGCCCTTTCTTCGTAATTATTTTTTCGGGAATATTTTTAAAAGAGAAAGTGAATATAAAACAAATTATAGCAATAATTATAGCATTTATAGGAACTTTATTCATAATAAAGCCTTCATTAAACTTAGAAATAATGCCTGCAATAGCTGGAATTTTAGGTGGTGTCACTGCAGCAGCAGCTTATACATGTGTTAGAGCTTTAAGTGGAAAAGAACATCCAGAAACTATTGTATTCTATTTTTCTTTTATTTCTAGTGTAATTACTTTTCCATTAATGATAATATACTATGAAAATATGAATATAATGCAACTTATCTATTTGCTTTTAGCTGGTATCTTTGCAAGTCTTGGACAATTTGGAATAACTTTAGCATATAAGTACGCACCAGCAAAGGAAATATCAATATTTGATTATACAAATATAATTTTTTCAGCAATAATAAGTTTATGTTTATTTGGAATTCTTCCTGATTACATGAGTTTTATAGGATATATTATTATCTTCAGTGCATCTTTATATATGTTTTTATACAATAAAGATTGACTATAAGTAATATAAAAAATATTAGTTAAGGAAAAAAATATAAAATTTATTAATAAAACTTGACAAAAGTGGATAGATATAATATTATCTAATTGAGAATGATTTTCAAAATTATTTAATTAAATAGGGAGTGGTACAAGTAATGAAAATAGTATATTGGTCAGGAACTGGAAACACAGAAAAAATGGCAGAATTAATTGCAAAAGGAATCATAGAAAGTGGGAAAGATGTTAATACTATAAATGTCTCAGATGTAAATATAGACGAATTATTAAATGAGGATATACTTATTCTAGGTTGTTCAGCAATGGGAGATGAAGTATTAGAAGAGTCAGAGTTTGAACCATTTATAGAGGAAATTTCAACTAAGGTATCAGGTAAGAAAGTTGCACTTTTCGGTTCTTATGGTTGGGGCGATGGAAAATGGATGAGAGACTTTGAAGAAAGAATGAATGGATATGGTTGCATTGTAGTAGAAACACCATTAATAGTTCAAAATGAGCCAGATGAAGCTGAACAAGATTGTATAGAATTTGGTAAGAAGATTGCTAATATATAATTAAATTTGGTGGTGATATGACATGAGATATCTAGATTTTTACAAAAGATTAGATTTGATGGATGAGAAGGAATATATAGAAAATTTCTTGGTATATAATTCATCATTAGTAATCGCAGGAGTTAAACCAGCTGTAACTATAAATTTGAAAAAAAGTAATGAAAAGATGTATATTGGCTGGAATGACTTCGGAAAAAAATTTATAAAAAATATAAATTTAAAGTTCATAGAGTTAAGAGAAAATAATGATTGTATGATAATAATGATTTATGATGAAAATATATTAGAAAAAGAATTAAATAAAAAATCACATATAGATTTTTTAGCAAACATAGGGTATCCTTCCCAGATAAAAATAGACAGATACATTGATACATTAAAATTTAGATATAATAAATATCACTGCCCTCATGAGCTTGGATTATTCCTAGGAATACCATTTGAAGATGTTAAAGATTTTATGGAATGTACTACTAAAAAATGTTTACTATGTGGATACTGGAAGGTATATAACGATAGTAAGAAAGCAAAGATGATTTTTAACACATATGACACAGTTAAAGAATATACAATAAATAATATGCTTGAGGGAAGTTTATCGCGTGACCTCGCTTTAAGTATAAAAAACTCCTTTTATAATAACCCTTTATACATTTGATTATAAAAATTGTATTTAGCAAATAGGTAATTTAGATTATTAAAATTGATTAATATAATTAAAAAAGTTTTATCAAAATTTTGAATACAAAATAAAATATTCTTGGTAACGCACACTACCATGAATGTGAGTAATTAACCACCAAAAGTTTAATATTTAGTGACCACACACCACTAAGTATTATGACTAAACGATATTTTATAATGTCCACACACCATTATAAATATCTTCATAAATAGTACAAACGAATAATTTCTATTTAATATAATAAAGTAGATACATTTCATAAAATTCAAATATGGCCCACAAGGTTTACAAAAACTTTGTGGGCCATATTTGAATTTTAATAATTATTGATTCTTATCAACCAGTAGAAATATTTTAGTATCAAGGTTAAATTTATTTTAATAAATTTTTACAATAATAGATAATTAAAGTATAATTTGTTTAAGGATATTTTTCTGTAAAATAGTAAAAAATATAAAAAACATCATTAGTGGCTAACTAAATTAATTATTATTTTAACAATATCTAGGCGAAATCAAAGATTAATAGATAAATTATTTATGGTATAGGGAATTTTGAAGAATAAGGATGTGAGAAAATGAATATTATGTTCAACAAACTTTTTGAAATAGATAAAGTAAGTGATTCAATTGAAAAAATCAATTTTAGGGAAGCAGTAAGAGGAATAATAATAAAGGATAAAAAGATTCTAATGGTACATTCCAAGAATAAGGATTATAAGTTTCCAGGAGGGGGAATGAAAAAGGATGAGGGGCATATAGATGCTCTGAAAAGAGAAGTGGAAGAAGAAACTGGATATGTTTGCAGTAAAATTGGTGATCAACTTGGAATTATAACAGAAAGAAGCAAAGATAAATATGTTAATAATAGAGTCTTTAAGATGATTTCTTACTATTACTTAGCAGAAGTATCAAATGTAAGGAAACCTCAAAAATTGGATCCATATGAGGCTAAATTAAAATTTAAGCCAGAGTGGATACGGATAGAAGATGCTATTAATAATAATGAAAAAATAATATCATCAGGAGTAGAACCAATTGCAAACTGGATTTTTAGAGAAACTTATGTGTTAAAAGTGATAAGAGATTATCTAAATAGATTTAATAAAATAACATAATAATTAATGCGTATATATTGCTGTAATAAATTTATATTTAATGTTTTAGTAAGTGAAATACTCATACGCAATTAAAATGTAGAAATTTAATTAAAGAATATATATTAAAAATGCTCAAAAGAAATGTAAGAAATTTTATGAATTAATTCATATTGCACAGAATATTAATAAAAACAAGTGTTAGTAAAAAGAAGAATAATCTAAACACCTTATTTTAGTGATAAAGTATGCAGAGTAAGGTGGTGATTTTTAGTAATAAGTGATAAGATTATAAATAGTTATAAAAATTTTATATCAAAGAAAGAATGATATATGTTTATGAAATATTAACGATATGTCATTCTATTTGCGTGTTTTTATAAAAATTGTATTCTAAATTATTGATTTTGGGATAGTGTGTATTAGAATACATTATAGAAGATGGAATTTATTATTGAATATATGAGTTTTAAATTGTTGGAGCAGTAAGGAGGGATATAAAGACGAATATGGAAATATGTAATGTAAATTGAAAATGGACAAGAGTAATAGCTATAAATATATAGCTTTAATTTTTGTTTAACGTTAACAGAAAAAACTAGTAACTTGGGTGTTTTACTAGAAGGAAGAAGGATATTGTGTGTTAATAAGAAAAGATGTTTTAAAGTTAGCAATACCTATAATGATAGAGCAAACATTTGTTATGTTATTAGGTACATGTAATACAATGATGGCAGGACATATTGGTGAACAAGCTGTATCAGCAATAGGAATGGTTGATTCTATAAACAATATGTTTATATCATTCTTTGCAGCTTTATCAGTAGGTGCAACGGTGGTGGTTGCTCAGCAGATAGGAAGAAATAAACCTAAGAAAGCAAATGAAACAGCTAAACAAGCTATTGTATCAGGTATTTTAGTATCATTAATTATAACATTGCTTTTGTGGATTTTCAGGATTAAATTAATTAATGTACTTTATGGTTCAGCAGAAGAATTAGTTAAAATTGATGCAAAACTATATTTGGAGTTTACTTTGCTTACGTATCCATTTATAGCAATAGAACAAATTGCTAATGGTATACTCAGAGGATGTGGAGATACAAAAACTCCTATGCAAATAACAATATTTATGAATGTTATAAATATTGCTTTAGGATATACATTGATATTTGGAATTAATACACTGAGCATATCGTCATTTGGAATAGCTGGTGCAGCAGTAGCTATTGCAATTGCTAGACTTATTGGTACTCTAATTATAATGTTAGTTTTATTTAGAGGAAGTAAAATTATAAAATTAAAAAATATATTTCCATTTAAATTTGATATGGAAATACAGAAAAATATATTTAATATAGGAATCCCAGCAGGTATGGAACAAGTGATATTTAATGCAGGAAAATTAATAGTTCAGATGTTTATAGTTACAATGGGAACAGCATCTATTGCTGCCAATGCAATTTCATCATCTATTGCTATAATGATAAATGTTCCAGGAAATTCACTTTGTTTAGCAGCAACAACTTTTGTGGGACAATATGTAGGAAGAAATGATATTAAAGGGGCAAAGAGTACGTTAATATATTTGACTAAGTTTGGTACTATCTGTTTAGTATCTTTGGGCTTGATTTTTATACCTATATCAAAATGGTTAGCATCTCTTTATACAAATGTTCCAGAGGTAATAAATATATCATCAACATTAACTAGAAGTAATAGTATAGCATTAATTGCTTGGGGGATATCTTTCATACTTTCATCAGGTCTTAAAGGAGCTGGTGATACCAGATATACTATGCTAACTGCATTTATAGGTATGTGGATATTTAGAATATTTGCAGGTTACATTTTAGGTATTGTTCTAGGAATTGGTGTTTTAGGAATTTGGATTGCTATGTATATTGATTGGATTGTACGTGGACTTATGTACTGCTTTAGGCTTAGAGGAAATAACTGGCTTAAGCATAGAATTTCTGACTAAAATAGTTAAAAGAAGTTATCTAAGAATAGGAAAATAATAAGGTATGATTAACATTAATTTTTATTATTTTTAGATAACTTCTTTTTGTATAATTATAAGAAATTTACAAAGATATTAAAAAAATAGTTATAATTCAAAAGAAAATGTTTACAATAATAACTGATGAGATTATAATAAGTAATAGAGTGTTTAAAAGTTTAAATTATTAAATATTAATCTAACTTTTAATACAACCTCTAATACTCATTAATCTCTTTACATATAATTGGACTCCACTTTGGAGTTCTTTTATTATGTTCAAGAAATATTAAGTACATAGGAGAAGAATTATGAGAATAAGGTTTGGCTATGTAGCAATTTTAATGAGGTTGGGTAAAAAGATTTCTAGTTCTAGCACAGTTACATTTACAAATTATAATAAAATTATTTCTGAAAGGAACAAATTAGATAAATTAAAGAGCATAACACTATCTAACTTAAATGATCTAGAGAAAATACTTAAGTATAATGTGGAGAATCAAATACACTTTTATAGAATAACATCTGCTTTAATTCCTCTAGTTACTCATCCTGATGTTGGTTATTGGGGACATAGAGAGATTTTTAAAAAGGACTTTGAATTTATTGGAAGAATAATTAGGCAAAATAATATGAGAGTGGATACACATCCAGATCAGTTTAATGTTTTAAATAGTTCAAGTAATGAGATTGTTAAAAATTCTATCAGCAATTTAATGCGTCAAGTAGAATGGTTTGAGGATCTTGGGTATTTACATGGAAAAATGGTTTTGCATGTGGGAGGAGCAACTGGTGGAAAAGAGTCAGGAATAAGCAGATTTATTGATAACTTTTCTCTAATCCCAGAAGAAATAGCATCCAAATTAATTCTTGAAAATGATGATAAAATATATACTGCAAAGGAAGTTCTAGATATATGCAGAACTTTAAATCTTCCGATGGTATTAGATGTTCATCATCACAATTGCAATAATAATGGTGAAAATATAGAGGACTTACTTGAGGAGATTTTTAATACATGGGATAATGAATTTTTTCCACCAAAAATACATTTTTCAACACCCAAAGACCATGATAAAGATAGAAAGCATGCTGATTATATAAATGCAGAGGATCTTGTTGAATTCTTAGAGAAAGCTAAAGTTTTAGATAGGGATTTTGATATAATGCTAGAATGTAAGCAGAAAGATGAGGCACTGTATAAATTAGTAAAAGATATAAAAGTCATAAGACCACAATATAAATGGATCGATAACAGTACTTTTGAATTATAAAATAGTTTTAACAACTACCTAGAAAATTTAATATTTTAGGTAGTTATTTTTATGAATATATATTTGAATTTAGCATCATTGATAATATTCTGATATAATAGATATATATGTTTTGGGAGGTAAATAATAATCTGGGAAGGAGGAAAGTATTGAATTGTGCTGCTTTATAACATAATATTAACAAAAATTATTCCAATGGGATTCATATGAAGAAAGAAGGGATTTATTGATGAGAAACGTTATTAGAAATCTATTACTTGGATTAATAATAATATCAGCAATAATAGGACAACCTGTTTTTGCAGCAGATAATGATTTAAACTCATATGTATATAACCATTTAGAAAATTGGGACACAGAGTTTCAAATTGATTATTATAAATCTGATGTATTAGAAGTGGTACAAAATATTGCAAAAGACGATGATTACTTAATGAGATCACTGGAGAAAATGGTCTATGAAAGAGTTGGAGATAAAGCAACATTAAAGGTTACTTATAGAACAACAAAAGATCAAGAGTTATATATTAATCAAGAGTTAACTAAAGTAGTTAATTCTATAACTACCAATGGAATGAGCGACTTTGATAAGGTCAAGGCAATAAATGAATATTTAATAAATAGATTTGAATATGATGATAGTCTTGTATCTAATAATGCCTATTCTGCATTGACAACTGGAAAGACTACATGTCAAGGTTATGCTATGACTGCTTATAAAATGCTTAAATTAGCAGGTGTAGAGAATAAAATTATTATTGGAAATTTAGATGGTGTTCCTCATGGATGGAACTTAGTTAAATTAAATAATAAGTGGTATCATTTAGATGTCACAAATAACGATGCATTAGGAAATAATAAATATTTCCTTAGACAAGATAAGGTTCTAAAAAATGATGGATTTACCTGGAAAGAAAGTGATTATCCAGAATGCGCTGAGGATTATAATTATGAGAGTAATAAGGCAAGCAGTTATAGTGGATTATTATCTGAGCTTAAGTCTAATAAAGATGGTAAGTGGAATTTAGTTAATTCTGCGTGGTATTTTTTAGAAAACACAGGACGTTGTGCAACTGGATGGAATATAATAGATAATAATTGGTATTATTTAGGCAATGATGGCGTAATGAAAACAGGATGGATATACTCTAATGGAAAATGGTATTATTGTTATCCTGGAAGCGGTGCTATGGCTCTTAATTCTGTTATTGATGGAAAATATAGAGTTGATTCAAATGGAGCATGGATATCATAGCTGTAACCATTAAATAATAAAGTTTATATTGACAAAAGCTTAAGTTTTTTGTACAATTTAAACAATTTAATATATCGCATAATAAGGAAAGTAATTTATTATATTTCTTTATTCTAGATTTTCAATAAAAGCAATGAAAAGAATAAGTAGAAATTAGTGATGCCATACAGAAAGTTACCGTTTGATGAGAGGTGCATGGAAGCTGGTTTTGAATACATCTTAGAGCTTCAAGCTGAAAAAAGTTTCTTTTGAGTAGGCGATGACGGAACCCTGCACCCGTTATAGTGCTAAAGTATAACCAAAATTTTGGCGTACTTGAAGAGGTTAATCGTGTGAGCGATTAATGAATTAAGGTGGTAACACGGGAGTTATACTCTTGTCCTTTATATTTTAAAGGACAAGAGTTTTTTTGTTGTAAATATTGAATCTTGTAACGCTTACTTATATTAAAAATAAGAAATATTTAGGAGTTAAGAAGATGAAAAAGAATGCTGAAGAACAAATTAAAATTATAAGGAAAGGAGCTGCAGACATAATTAGCATTGGTGATTTGGAGAAAAAAATTATTAAATCGGCAAAAGAAGATAAACCTTTAATAATTAAGTTAGGATTAGATCCAACTGCGCCAGATATCCATTTAGGTCATGCGGTTGTATTAAGAAAGATTAAGCAAATGCAAGATTTAGGGCATCGAGCAGTTATAATAATTGGTGATTTTACTGGTAAAATAGGAGATCCAACCGGAAAATCTAAAACTAGGAAGCCTCTGACCAAAGAAGAAGTAGTAGAAAATGCATTAACGTATCAAAAGCAAATTTTCAAAATTTTAGATAGAGATAAAACAGAAATTAAGTTTAATAGTGAATGGTTATCTGAACTGTCATTTGAAGAAGTTTTAAAACTGGCTGCGACTACAACAGTTGCAAGAATGCTAGAAAGAGAAGATTTTAAAAAGAGATATAATTCTAATACTCCTATTGGAATTCATGAATTTTTTTATCCTCTAATGCAAGGTTATGATTCTATAGCATTAAAGGCTGATATAGAATTAGGAGGAACTGATCAGACCTTTAATATTCTTATGGGGAGAACATTGCAAAAAAATGCTGGAATGGAGCAGCAAACAGCAATATTTATGCCTATATTAGAAGGACTGGATGGAAAGGAAAAAATGAGTAAGAGTTTAGGAAATTATATAGGAATACAAGAATCAGCAGAAATAATGTTTAAGAAAGTAATGGAAATTCCTGATGATTTAATTATAAAATATTACGAACTTGCTACCGATGAGCATCCAGATAAAATTAGAGGAATTAAAGAAGAGTTGGATAATGGCAAAAATCCAAGAGATGTCAAATTTGAGCTTGCAAAAATTATAACAAGATTATATCACACAGAAGAAGAAAGTAAATTTGCACTTGAATATTTTGAAAATGTATTTAAAAATAAAAATATACCTGATGAGGTGCCTGAAATAAATATACCTTCTGAATGTAGCTTGTTAGAAGATGTTGGAAAAGTCCTTGTTAAAAATAAATTAATAAAATCGTATAACGAATTTAAAAGGCTTGTAAGTCAGGGGGGAGTTTATATAAATATGCAAAAAGTAACTGATTTTAATAATACAACAATTAAAAATGGAGATGTACTAAAGTTAGGGAAGAAGAAGTTTATTAAAATAGTAAAATAGCTAAAAGTGCATTAGAATTAAATGAAACAATATGTACTATATTAAAAGAGGCAGTCAATTGAACTGCCTCTTTTAATAAATTAATTCATAAAGATTTACGACTGCTTTTGCTTTTCTATGTAATTTTCGTACCAATTATTAAATAAAACTTTACATGAAGCAGCAACTGGTACGGCAAGGAGCATTCCTAATAACCCGCCTACATTGCCACCAATTAGTATAGCCATCATTGTAAATACCGCATGTAAACCTACACTATTTCCAACAATTTTAGGGGCTAGAAGATTATTATCAATTTGTTGTACAACTAGCATAGCAACTATGGCGTAAACTATTCTTATAGGTGTACCACTTAAAAGTCCCATAATAGCAGCAAGAATAGTACCAATAATTGGGCCTACATATGGAATCATATTGCTTATTCCTGCAATTATACCAATTACAAAAGCGTAATCTATTCCAACAATTGAAAGTGCTATCGCTGATAAAACTCCAACGAAAAAAGCTTCCAGCAATTGACCGCGCAGGTACTTAGCAAAGACTTCGTGAACAACTCTAAAAACGTAAATAATTTTATTGCCTAAAATACTTTTACCAAATACTAAATAATAAAGCTTATTCCATAGTGCTATAAAATATTCAGAATCCTTTAGAAGATATATACTGATTACAAGTGCAATAAAAAATGTTGCAACACCACTTCCAATTGACATTATATATGATGTCATATTTCCTAAGTTGCTTTCAACATATCTTTGTAAATATATAATTCCGCTAATAATATAAGGTTTTATATTATCTATAAAAGAATTATCCAGCCTATCTAAAGTCCCTTTTATGGATTCGGTTGAAAAGGAGTTACTCTTTAAGTATAGGGAAATGTGTTGAGTCATATTTATAATAGTAGTATTATTTGATATCTGACCGCCTATCATAAAATAGATTCCTAAGATTAAGCCTGAAAATATACCAATAATTAAGATATATGTAATCATAATTGCTATAACTCTTCGAGTAGATGCCTTCTCTAATTTATATAGTTTGTTCTGCTTTAGAAAAGTTTCAATGGCTCTAGTTATAGGATATAAAAGATATGCTATTATGATACCGAAAAGCAGAGGCTTAATTAAATTAGTTAAATATCCTAGAAAGTCAAATGCAGATCTAAATAATAATCCCATATTTAAAATAATTAAAAATGCTATATATAGTATAACGGCTGTAATAACTATATATATGGAATACTTGAATAATTTTTTATCAAATTCAATTTTCATATAACGGTATTATCTCCTTATTTTACTTTAACCTAATTTACTATTATATGAATTATATCATATTTTAAGGCAAATATATCATATAAATATTTAAGTAAAACTTATAATGGGATAATAGATAACTTTTTGCTAAAACATTTCTTAAAGCTTTCATCCATTTCTACAGGTAAACTATCTTGCATGTATTTAACACTACTCTTAGGAAGTGTTAACTTAAAAGTATCTTTCTGGTTTATAATTGTGACTTCGGATAAGCTATTATAAAAATATTTATCAATTTTATGAGCAAGACATAATATTATTGAAATTTTCTTGCATATTAGAATCTCCTCTTTTTTAAGGATATCTTTATATTCATCTGATAATTTGTAATCAAATTTACCGCTTAGTGCTATGGCGTAACCAAGCATTAATATTTGTTTATGTGTAAGTCCTGAAATTAAGGAGTTAATTATGATATATAAGCTGTGTTTATAAGCATGTTTTATAGAAATACTTATTCCTAAATCATGTAATTTAGCTGCTGCACCAAGAAGTTTATATTCTAATTGTAAAAATTCATAATTTGGTTTTTCAAGGTATTTAAAAAATACAAGAGATAAATCACGTATTTTTTCAGCATGTGAAATATTTAAGTCATTATTTGTTAAAATATTGTTCAATGAGTAATCTAAAATATCAAGATTATCAAGATTTTTATTCAAGAGTTTTTCGTATAAAACACCTTCGCGGATTCCATATTGACTAATTTTAAAAGCAGGACAATTGCAATAGTTCATAAGCATTACAAGTGCCGAGAAAGGTGCGGTAAATATGTCAGATCTTTCTCTAGGTAATCCCTTTAATTTTGCCTTTTGGTTCGTATTAAGATTGAGAACATATTCATGAATTATTTTAACTTCATCAAAGAGCATAGTATAATTATGGAGCAGGTCAAGTGGATATTTAATAAATTTCTTATGAATTTTACCAATCGAACGAGCTGTTCCACCAATTCCAATTAAAGGCAAATTTTGAGCAAGCTTTAGCCAAGGTAACTTATCAAATTCATTAAATATAAATTTCTTAAATGCTGAAATAGTATTTTTGTCTGATGGCACATCAAAAGGAAATAGCTTAGTTAGTGGTATGGATCCTAGAGGTAAACTTACTCTATTAAGAATTTTTTTATCTTTCATTAAAGTGATTTCCATGCTTGAACCGCCAATATCAATAAGTAAGGCATCTTTTATATCCATGGTAGCTTTGATTGTTATATATCCATAAGCTGATTCTTCAATTCCAGTAAGAACTCTAATATCTAAGTTAGTCTTCTCTTTTACCAAAGATAAAATATGGTCTCTATTTTTTGCACGTCTGATTGCCTCAGTAGCTACTACGATTATTTCTACTACATCATTTTTCTCGCATAAAATCTTGAAGAATTCTAAAGTAATTAACAATTTATCTATTCCTTCATTAGATAAATTGTCATTTTCATCAATAAACTGACCAAGTCTTGTCATTCTTTTTTCTTCATCAATTATTTTAAATGAATTATTCTCATATATTTCATATACTAGAACCCTCATTGAATTGGAACCTATATCAATAACCGCGATATTTTTCATTGTTCACTCCTCCTCTATATAATAATATGATAAAAAGTTAACTTGCATATAATAACATTTTAACTTAAAGTTAACAAAAATATTAGATTATATTAGTATACATTTAAATATATTACATTATTCAATGTGTATTTAAAATACTATATTTACAAATAATTAAATTAAGTTGAAAATGATTAGCTTATAGGATGAGGAGAATAATTATGGATGAAAATTATACATATGATAATTACGAAAATTTTTTTAATCGTGAACTTAGTTGGTTGGAATTTAATCAACGAGTTTTAGATGAAGCTAAGGATAATACGAACCCATTATTGGAACGATTAAAATTTTTATCCATATCAAGTTCCAATCTCGATGAATTTTTTATGGTGAGAATTGGATCATTATATAGTCAAATTCAAGCAGGATTTGAGGAAAGAGAAGTTTCTGGATTAACACCAAGTGAACAAATTAGTAAAATACTTTATAGAGTTAGGGAGATGGTTAAGGACCAATATCGTACATATGAGCATTTGTATGACCACTTAGGTTCTAGAAATATAAGAATTTTCACGTATGATATGTTAAATGAAGAGCAATTAGAATTTATAAATAACTATTATAAAAATATATTATATCCAGTTTTAACACCTATGGTGATTGATTCAGGCAGACCATTTCCTTTGTTGTTAAATAAAACACTAAATATAGGGGTTATATTAAAAGAAAGTAAGAGTGAACAAGAATTGTTTGCTACAATTCAAGTACCATCAGTTTTAGGGAGATTAGTTCCTATACCAGGGGGGATAGGTGAAAACTTTGTATTATTGGAAGATGTCATAAAAAATCACCTAAAGGAATTGTTTGGATTTAAAGTATTAACAACAGCGTGCTATAGAATAACTAAAAATGCAGATTTAAGTTTAAATGAAGAAGGCGCAGAAGATTTGCTTGAAACAATAGAAGAATCTCTTAAGCAGAGAAGGTGGGGGCTTGCCGTAAGATTGGAAATTGAAGAGACAAATGATAGTAGGATTATAAATAAATTAGAAGAAGAATTTGAAATTTCGGAGAATCAAATATTTTGTATAAAAGGGCCAATTGATTTAACATTTATAAATAAATTATATAGTATTAAGGGATATAGTGAACTTAAGTTTGAGCAAATAAAGAGTCTGCAAGTTAAGGAATTACAAGAAGACGATATATTTCAAGAAATAAGCAAGAAGGATATTTTTCTACACCACCCATATGAAAGTTTTTCATTAGTAGTAAAATTAGTAGAAACTGCTGCTCAGGACGAAAAAGTACTAGCTATAAAGCAAACCCTATACAGAGTAAGTGGGAATTCACCTATAATAGCTGCGCTTTCAAAGGCAGCAGAAAATGGAAAGCAGGTAACAGTATTAGTTGAACTTAAAGCTAGGTTTGACGAAGAAAATAACATTCATTGGGCAAGGCAGCTTGAAAAAGCGGGATGTCATGTTATATATGGTGTGATTGGATTAAAAACTCATAGTAAAATATTATTGATTGTTAGAAAAGAAAAAAAAGGTATTAAAAGATATGTTCATTTAGGAACTGGAAATTATAATGATGTAACAGCTAAATTCTACACAGATATTGGGATAATAACATCAAAGCCTGAATATGGAGAAGATGCATCAGTTATATTTAATATGCTTTCAGGATATTTTAAACCTGAAAATATGAGTAAAATAACTATTGCACCGTACGGATTACGAAAAAAGTTGGAGCATCTAGTTGAAAGAGAAACAGAGCATGCTAAAAATGGAAAGAAAGCAAAAATAATTGCAAAAATGAATTCGTTAGTAGATAGAAAGCTTATGATAGCTTTATATAAGGCGTCACAAGCTGGAGTTAAAGTCGAACTTATAGTTAGAGGAATTTGCTCATTAAGGCCTGGAGTTAAAGGCTTAAGTGATAATATAACAGTGAGAAGTATTGTAGGAAGGTATTTGGAACACAGCAGAATATATTACTTTTATAATAATGGAAAAGAAGACACATATATATCAAGTGCTGATTGGATGTATAGGAATTTAGACAAAAGAGTTGAAACTATGACAGTAATAGAAGATCATCTTATAAAAAAGGAACTTAAAGAAATGCTTGAATTATATATAAAAGATAATGTTAAAAGTAGGATATTGCTAGATGATGGTTCTTATACAAAAGTTAAAAGTGAAGGTAAAATCGTTAATTCACAGAAGGATATGATAGAGATTTGTAAAAAGTTTAATCAGAAAAGTTAGATAAATATATGATTTAAATAAATATGTTATATGTTGAGCAGAAGTGATATAAGCAAATAAAATTCGGTAGAATTTAATAATTTGGATTCTTAAAAATGGAAATTAACTTAAGTAGTGTTAAATAGAGATAAAAAAGGCTAAAGTGTTAATAGCTATAATCGATAAATAATTATAAGAATATAATTGAGACATAAATATTAAATTACATTAAATATTCTAGGAGATGAGAAAAATGAAGAATAACAAATTAAGAATTTTATCTTTAGCCTTATTAGCATTCCTAGCTCAAGGATCTTGTACTTATGCAGCAAGTTCTGATAAGAGCGATTATACTAAAGATGAATTAAACAATTTAACTCCAGGATGGGATGCAAAAGACATAGACAAAAGTAACTATAAAGTTGATTCCTATAAAAACTCATTTTCAAGTACGCAGACCCCAGATGCAAAGGATAAGGATACTAGTGATACAAAAAGTAAAGATAATACTTCAAGTACAACAACGGCTGTAGACACAAGTGTAGGAAATGCTATCGTAAGCAGTTCACCGAGCACAGGAAACAGAGGAGATTTTTGGGGAAAGACTTCAGATGGAAAATGGATATTGATTGAGCAAGGTGTTCCGGTAAGTGGTTGGAAAATGGTAAGAGGGCAGTGGTATTACATGGATTCCAATGGGGTAATGCAAACTGGATGGATAAATGATGGAAATAACTGGTATTATTTAAATTCAGATGGAACTATGGCATATAATACGTATGTAGGTGGTTATTATCTTGATTGGAACGGTGTTATGCAATAGTCTATTGAAAAATAAATTGCTATAAGTAATTTCTAGGCAAAACTCATGTTTGATTTAATCAATCAAGCTATGAGTTTTGTCTTTTTTATTTTGAATAGAAAAGAGGTGGATCTTAATATTTAACAAGCAAGGTATAATAATTTATCTTAAATGGAAAAATGAAAGATGATAAAATTATTATTTATAAGATGATAAAAGATGATGATATTTAAAATTTTAAACATAATAAATATCGTTAAGTACAATAGTAAATTATTTAATGGCGAATTTATTATTACAATCAAGAAGTTAGTTTTTCATTTTACAAACATAATAAATATATATGCTTGACATAAAGTTAACTCTAAGGTGTAAAATTTATAGGAAAGGTTCATATTCATGGATTTATTACCTTATATTTTTATATTATGAGATTAAAAAAATAATATAGATTGAGGTGTAAGAAACAAAATTCATGGATTACTATTTTTAATAATTATAGCTTAAATTATATATTATAAGGAGAGAGTGTTTATGGAAAATTTTAATTATTCAATACCTACTAAAGTTTATTTTGGAAAAGGGCAAATCAAAAATCTTGCTGCCATAATTAAAGAATATGGTAATAAAATACTTATTGCATATGGCGGAGGAAGTATTAAGAAAATTGGGTTATACGATGAAATGATTAAAATATTAAATGATAATTCAATATCATATGTTGAATTGTCAGGAATAGAGCCAAATCCAAGAATTGAAACAGTAAGAAAAGGAATTAAAATTTGTAAGGAAAATAATGTTGAAGTAGTTCTTGCTGTGGGAGGCGGAAGTACAATAGATTGTGCGAAAGTTATTGCGGCAGGAGTAAAATACGAAGGAGATCCTTGGGATTTAGTAACTAGTCCACAAAAAATTAATGAAGTATTGCCTATAGTAACAATATTAACACTATCAGCGACTGGTTCTGAAATGGATCCACATGCTGTAATTTCTGATATGACAACTAATCAAAAATTAGGTACAGGTCATGAAAATATGAAACCAAAGGCTTCAATTTTAGATCCTGAGTATACTTATTCAGTTCCTAAAAATCAAACTGCAGCTGGAACTGCTGATATTATGAGTCATATATTTGAAACTTATTTTAATCATACAAAGGGTGTGGATATCCAAGATAGTACAGCCGAAGGATTACTTAGAGCTTGTATAAAATATGGTAAGATTGCAATAGAGAATCCAAAGGATTACGATGCAAGAGCAAATTTAATGTGGGCTTCAAGCTGGGCTATTAATGGCTTGATTTCATATGGAACAAATTCACCTTGGGTGGTACATCCAATGGAGCATGAATTGAGTGCTTTTTATGATATAACACATGGGGTTGGCTTGGCTATATTGACACCTCATTGGATGAAGTATTCTTTAGACGATACTACTGTTTTTAAATTTGCTCAATATGGAATAAATGTTTGGGGAATAGATAAAAATTTAGATAAGTTTGAAATTGCAAATAAAGCAATAGAAAAGACATCTGAATTCTTTAAAGAATTGGGTATACCAAGTACTTTAAGGGAAGTTGGCATTGAAGAAGATAAGTTAGAATTGATGGCAAAAAAGGCTATGAATCCATATTTTAAGTATGCTTTTAAGCCATTAGATGAAAATGATATATTAAATATTTTTAAAGCAGCACTTTAAAAAATTCCACAGTGTACGCTTATGCAAGAAAGGTCTAAATATATTTGATTAATAGCGTACAAATTTTATGAAAATTATATACTAAAATATTGACGGCAGTATACTTACTGCCGTTAATACTATATAAATTTAGAGGGAGATAATGTTTATGAAGTTATTTAGTAAAGGGGATAAAGTAGGAATTGTTGCTTGTTCAAATGGCTTAGATAAAAGTAATGAATTAAAGATGAACGAACTAAGAGAAGCATTAAAAGAATTAGGACTTATACCTGTATTTAGTGATAATTTATATAAAAATTATTCTGTATTTAATGGGAGTAATAAAGAAAAAGCTGAAATATTAATGAATTTTTTTATGGATAATGATATTAAGGGGATTTTTGATGTATCTGGTGGAGACTTAGCTAATGGCATCTTGGACCATTTGAATTTTGAAACAATAAAAAATAATATGAAACCATTTTTTGGGTATAGCGATTTGTCTGTAGTTATTAATGCTATACATTCTCAAACGAATATGCATACTTATTTATATCAAATAAGGAATTTAATTGGTGATAGAAGAGAAGTTCAAGTGGAAGAATTTAAAAATACATTTATGGATAATGGAAGTAAACTTTTGACATTTAATTACAAATGGGTTCAAGGAAGTGCTATGGAAGGAATTGTGGTAGGAGGAAATCTTCGATGTTTATTAAAACTGGCAGGTACAAAATACATGCCGGATTTTAAAGATAAAATTATTTTCTTAGAAAGTTTAGGTGGCGACGTTCCAAAAATGTTCACGTATTTGACACAATATAAACAACTGGGAGTATTTGAGCAAGTTAAAGGAATAATTCTTGGTGAATTTAGTGAAATGGAAAGAGAAAAACAATTTCCAAATATTTTGGAAATTACTAAAGAAATAGTAGGGAATTCTAATATTCCAATTGTAAAAACTAGTGAAATTGGTCATAACAAAGGTTCAAAATGCATAATAATTGGAGGGAAAATAAAATTATAGTTTATATGAAAAACCATGTGTGAGTATAAGTGATTCTTTTATATACATGGTTTTTTCTATTATTTTATGGAATTTATATGAATTTTAACCTATAATTATATAGTACATAATGAATATATTATAATGGGAGGGAAAAATGCTAAAAAACTTTAGGAGATTATCTATAACAATAGTTATGTTATTAATAAATTCTATTGCTTTTACCGGATGCAAAATTGATACACGAGATAATTATGGTCTGGATAAGGACAATCCTGTTGCAGTGGAAGTATGGCATTATTATAATGGAATACAAAAAATAGAGTTTGATAAAATGGTAGAGGAATTTAATAAAAGCGTAGGTAAAGACAAAGGAATAATTGTTGAGGCATTCAATCAAGGAAGCGTAAGTGAACTTACGGATAAGGTCATTGATATAACAAAGAAAAAAGTTGGAGCAGAAAAAATGCCAGATGCTTTTATGGCATATCCGGATACAGCTTACGAGATAGAGAAGTTAGGACTTTTATCAGACTTTGGTAAATACATGTCGGAGAATGAAAAAAATAAATATATAGACAGTTACATAAATGAAGGAAAATTAGATACTGAAGATAAGTTAACTATATTTCCAGTAGCTAAATCTACAGAAATTTTAATGGTAAACAAAACAGATTGGGAAACGTTTTCTAGGGAAACAAATGCAGATATAAGTGAGTTTAATACTTGGGAAGGGATCGCGAATTTAGCTAAAAAATACTATGATTGGACTGATAGCAAAACAGAAGCTAAAGATGACGGAAAAACTTTTTTCGGCAGAGATGCTATGGCAAATTACATGATAATTGGAAGTCAAGAATTGGGTGAGGAGATATTTAAGGTTACTAATGGAAAGTTAGAAGTTAATATTAATGAAAAGGTTATGAGAAAGCTATGGGATAATTTTTATGTACCATATATAAATGGGTATTACGGAGCATATGGAAGATTTCGTTCTGATGATGCAAAGGTAGGAAATATAATCGCATTAGTAGGATCTACTTCTGGAGCAGGATACTTTCCGGATTCAGTTATAACAAATGACGATCAAAACTATAAAATTGAATCAATGATTTTACCGCTTCCTAAGTTTAAAGATTCAAAAGTTGCATATATGCCACAGCAAGGTGCAGGTATGGTCGTGATTAAATCTGATTATAGACATGAATATGCAGTTACAGAATTTTTAAAGTGGTTTACAGATTCTGATAGGAATGCGAAGTTTTCAATAGCAGCTGGATATTTACCTGTTAAGAAAGAAGCAAATCATAGTGAATTTATTAAGGGGAAAATTAATAATAATGATGTTTTGGATACCCTAAAAAATTCACAAGAAGCTGTTTTACAAGCTATAGATCAGGAAAGTACATACAAGTTTTATGCAAGTAAAGCTTTTAATGGCGCAGATCAGGCAAGAGATATTTTAGAAAAATCTATGCTGGAAAAAGCAAAAATAGATAGAGAAAAGGTAAAAGCGTTATTGAAAAAGGGAATTTCTAGGGAGGAAGCTATAAAGAGTTTTAATACAGATGATAATTTTAATAATTGGCTTGAAGATTTAAGGAAAAGCATTAATGCAGTTACTTAATTTGATTTGTAATCAATAAAATTACAATGGTTCAAAGTCACTGCGAGCGGGGTGAAATAATGTTCTTAATAAAAAATAAGAACTCTATAATTAGAAAGTTACTTATTCCAATGGTAATTGTTGTATTAGCACAGGTAGTGCTTTTTGTAAGTGTGGTTTTATTGAGTGGAATTGTTGGAATTCTTAAAAATAATTCATTTAATTTATTAAACCAGAAAATTCAATCAAGAGGTAATTACATTCAAAACGAAATGATCCAACATTGGAGTAATGTTAGTGAATCTGAAAGCTTGATTAATGCTAATATTTTGCACAAGCTTCATAGTAAGGGGATTACGGTAAAGGATCTGGACAGCAACACACAATTCACTAAAGAGTTGTTGGAAGATGTTTCGAGTAATTTGATATTCATGCTCAGAAAGAATTATGTAACTGGAGCATTTTTAATACTTGATAATAAGTCTGAAGAAAAAGTAGGATTATATTTTAGAGATTTAGACCCTAATTCAAATCCAAGTGATAATTCAGATTTATTGATGGAAAGAGGTCCTGCTTCTATTGCACAAAATTTGGGGATTCCTTTAGATACATGGTGGAATAATAGGTTTATATTTAGTCAAAATAAGAGTTCATCTCCAGAAGACTTTTTCTCAAAGCCTATTAATGCAGCTGCAGATAATAAAGGATTATCTTATAAGGATTTAGGATATTGGAGTAAACCATTTTCATTAAATGATAAAGATATACAAATTGTTACTTATTCAGTTCCGTTGTTAGACGAAAATGGCAAACCATATGGAGTTCTTGGAGTTGCTATTTCATTAAATTATTTAAATTCATTACTTTCATATGATGAAATAGACTCTAATGGGAGAGGTGTTTATCTAGTAGGCGTTGACGATAACAAGAATATGAACTTTGAAAAGATTACAACAACAGGACCATTAGCAGGGAAAATACTTGGAGAAGAAAAAAATATTCAGTTTAGTAAAAAAGAAATATATGATTCAATATATGAGATAAAGGAACCGGATTCAAAAAATATAGCCTACGCATCAACAAAATATATTAATTTATATAATACAAATACACCATTTGAAAAAGATACTTGGGCAATTATTGGAATAATAGAAAAGGATAATCTTCTATATTATTCAGAGCGATTTGAAAGGCTTCTAGCTGTATCATTAATTATTTCGACTCTGGGTGGAGTAATAGTAATTGTTATTGTAGGTGAAAGGGTTACGAAGCCAATCAGAAATTTAGCTCAGGATGTTAGAGAAAGTAATCCTAGTAAACCAATAGAACTTGGGAAAATAAGTATCTCAGAAATTGATGAGTTGTCATCAGCAATAATGACGTTAAGTTCAAACGTGGCAGACTCTGCTTCGAAAATGTCTCAAATTATAAAATTATTCAATATGCCGATAGGGGCATTTGAGTATAAAATAGGGCATGAAGTGGTGCTATGTACAGACACATTTTTCGATGTAATAGGAATTGAAAAATCAAAGCGATTTGATTCATATGTGGATAAAAGATATTTTAGTAAAATTATAAAGAAGATAACAGAGGAGAAAGAAAGTTTTCAAGAAGAAACTTATAGGATTAAAGGAGCGAATAAAGAAACTAAGTGGATTAAATTAAAAATCTTAGAGGAAGAGTCTAGAACCTTAGGAGTAGTAAGTGATATTACACAAGAAATTTTAGAAAAGCAAAAAATAGAGTATGAAAGAGATTATGATATACTTACTAATATGTTAAATAGAAGAGCATTTCATAATACAGTAAAAGAAATATTAGAAAGCGATGATCTTAAAGTAGGAGCATTTATAATGTGGGATTTAGATAACTTAAAATATGTAAATGATACTTATGGACATGATTATGGCGATGAATACATAAGAAAAGCATCCGAAATATTAAAAGAATTTGAGAAATATGGAGGAGTTGTTGGAAGAAGATCAGGGGATGAATTCTATACATTTTTATATGGATATGAAGATAAGTACGAAATTAGAAAAATTGTAAAAAGTATTCATTCTGGTATCGAGAATTCAGTACTTAAGCTACCTAATAATAGAGAGCTAAAAATTAGAATATCAACAGGGATAGCATGGTATCCATATGATGCTGTAACTTTTAAGGATTTAGCCAAGTATTCAGATTTCGCAATGTATAAAATTAAGAAAACAGTAAAAGGAAATATAAGTGAGTTTAACAAAGAAGAATATACTGAGGATTCTTTCTTGTTTAGCAGCCAAGAAGATTTAAATAAATTACTTGATGAAAAACTTATTAGATATGCATTTCAGCCAATTATAGATGCAAGAACAGGAAAAATATTTGCGTATGAAGCTCTTATGCGTTCTCAGTTAGAGTCTCTTAGAAATCCCCTTCATATAATAAAGCTTGCAACTGCTGATTCACGATTATACGAAATAGAAAAAATTACATTTTTTAAAGCTCTTGAGAGTTTTGTAAGGAATAAAGAGGAATTCAAGGATGCTAAACTTTTTATAAATTCTTTGCCAAACTATGTCTTGTCATGTGAGGATACAAAGAGGTTTGAAGAATTGTATGGAGAACATCTTGATAGATTAGTAATAGAACTACTTGAAAATGAACGCTCTAACGGAGATAACATTTCTATAAAAAGAAAAGTAATTGAAAAGTGGAATGCCAAACTTGCTATTGATGATTTTGGTTCAGGATATAATAATGAAGCAGTATTGTTAGCAATTACACCGGATTATGTTAAAATAGATATGGAAATTGTAAGAGGAATTGATAAAGATTTAAATAGGCAGCAGATTTCAAAAAACCTCATATCTTATGCTAAACAAAGAAAAATCAAAGTTGTAGCTGAAGGGGTTGAAACAAGAGAAGAATTAACGAAACTTATAGAGTTTGGAGTTGACTATCTCCAAGGATATTATTTTAGCAAACCAGAATTTACTCCACCTGAGATAAGTAAAGACTTAGTTATGGATATTCTGGAAATCAATAAAGAATTTAACACAAAATAAAACCAAGTCATATTTTGGGGGATAGATACGAATGGAAAAAGAAGTAGGCGCTAAAGTTGTTAATGGGAAAATAATAATAGCTGATGGGATAAATGGTGAAATAATAACTATAAAAGCTAAAGAAAATGTAAATTTATTTATTAATGATGTAGAATGTGAAAAGTTTAAACCATATGAAGTAAGTTCAAAAGATAAGATTACTTATAATTGCGATACAACTCCTGCAAAGAGAGAAGTAAATATAACTATATCTGAAGATAAAATGAAAGCTTATATGACAGTGGAGTATACACCTAAGACTGAATATAAAATAAAAGACAGGGAATTTTACATGAATTTGGCTGTATCTACTGAAGTTCTGTCGAAAGAAGAACCTGAATACTTTACTGTTCAAGAGTTATATAAAAAACTAAAAGAAAAAGGAATAGTTTTTGGAATAAAGGAAGAATCTTTAGAATTGATCTTAAAAGGGTGCTCGAATGAAGTTTTGGTTGCAGAAGGATTGGAGCCAGTTAAGGATACACCGAGCGAGGTGAAGTTGTTTTTTACACCAACTCAAATGGTTTTTCCAGAACCAGATTCTAATGAGAAAGTAGACTTTAAAAATTTATTTAGAATTTCCAATGTTAATGCTGGAGATAAAATTGCAGAAATAATCCCTGAGATTCAGGGTAAGAATGGAATGAATATTTTGGGTAAAGTTATAGAGCGCGAATATATTCGAAGTTTACCAATTGATGCATCAAAAGGATGTAAGATTGAAAATAATCATATTATATCTCTTATTGATGGAAAAGCACATATTGCTAATAGAAGTGTAAGCGTAAATCCTATTTACACCGTAGAATCAGTAAACATGGAAACTTGCAACATTAAATTCTATGGAGATGTAGAAGTTTATGATAGCGTACAAGATAATATGTTTGTTAGCGCTGGAGGTTCATTAGATGTCAGTCAAAATGTTAATATGGCTAATGTTGTGACAGGTGGAGAAATAACAATCTTGGGAAACACAATTAATTCAAAGATATTATCAGGACAAGTAGATATAAGAAAAAAAGAATATTCAGATGTACTTACTGAATTTAAAAATATTTTAGTTAGTATGATAGAGTATATTAACGGATTAAATCTACAAAGTTTTGAAAGAAAAGATTTTGTAAAGACACTGACTGAGAAGAATTTTGGTAATTTTCAAAAAGTAGCATTAAATATAATTTCTTTAAATATAAAAAATAAAACAAAGCGCAGCAAACTTGTAGATTTTATAAAGGGAAAGATACTAGGACTTAATATTTTGGAGATAAAGTCAATTTATGATTTAAAAACTTTACTTAACATATTGGATAATGAAATAGATTATTACGATAAGAACATAATAGTTCCTCTAGATATTAGGATTGGTTATTGTCAAGAATGCGAGATAAAATCTACAGGGAATATTATCATAGGCGGTAAAGGCGAATATACTTCAAATTTAACTGCAATGAAGGATATAATTTTTACAAGATCAGATTCGGTGGCTAGAGGAGGTATCTTATCTGCTGGGCAAAATATAAGCTTGGGAGTAGTAGGAAGCAGAGCATATATACCTACAACGTTAATGGTGCCACAATATGGGAGAATAACTGCTGCTAAAGCATATGCAAATACAGTGTTTTGCTTTGGTAGGACAAAGGTTGTCTTAGACGAAGATTTGAAAAATATTAATGTATATTTTAATAGTGAGAAAAGGGCAATTGAATTTGGTAAAACGGCACTGTAAAACTACCGACTCTAGAAATATAAAAAATATAGGGTATGATGGTTCGAGAGAATATGTTTGTTTTAAAAGAATTTTTGGAGAAAATTAAAGAATTATAAAAATAATAAGTAAGTATTTGTCTAAAAAATATATATGTGATATAATAAGTCAACAGTTCATACAAAAGACTCGTATATTTCCGATATTATGGTTGGAAAGTCTCTACCTGCTATCCGTAAATTAGCAGACTACGAGGTAGTGTTTTAGTGCTAAGTATTATTATATTCGCATATAAATACAACACCTCAGCTTTAAGATGGGGTGTTGTATTTTTTTGAAAACTTTTCTGAATATATGTATAAAGAATTTGCGTGTCTATGTATGATTAAATTTTACATAGGGAGATTGAAAGAAAATGGAATTAAGTAACAAAGAGATTTTAATCGAAGATTTGGACTGTAAAAATGAAGAAATTAGCGAGCTTCTTTATGGAGTTGAAGACAAGCCTAATTTATCTACACAAATTTTGCTAGGATTTCAGCACATATTTGCTGCGTTTGGAGGAATTATAGTAGTTCCATTAGTTATTTCGAGTGCATTAGGGTTTGATATAGTTACATCAACAGCACTTATGAGTGCAACTATATTGTCAGCCGGGATAGCAACTTTTATTCAATCGAAAGGTATTGGTCCTGTTGGTGCAAGAGTTGCATGTATAATGGGGACAGATTTTACATTTGTAGCACCATCAATTGCAATTGGTAGTATTTACGGACTTCCAGGCATATTAGGTGGAACAATACTTGGGTCATTAGTTGGAATAGGTTTAAGCTTTGTAATACGACCTATGATGAAATTATTTCCACCACTTGTTACAGGAACAGTGATAACATTGATAGGACTAACTCTATTACCTGTATCTATGGATTGGGCTGCTGGTGGTAGTGGTTCTCCTAATTATGGAAACTTAACCAATATTTCAATTGCTATGATTGTAATGATTATAACTTTACTGTTAAACAGATATGGAAAGGGATTAGTAAGTAGCGCCTCGATATTAATTGGAATGGCAATTGGATACATTGTTTGTATTCCTCTTGGAATGGTTGATTTTTCATCAGTAAGTTCAGCAAGTCTTGTATCATTTCCAAAGATATTTGAGCATGGAGTTAACTTTGATCCTAAATTAGTACTTCCATTCATTCCTGCTTATTTTGTTACAACAATTGGAACTGTAGGATGTTTAAAAGCTATCGGAGAAGTTTCAAAGGTTGAAATGGGCGATAAGAGAATTGGAGCAGGAGTATTATCTGATGGACTTGGAAGCATGCTTGCAGGAATCCTTGGAACTTTCCCTAATACATGTTTCAGCCAAAATGTAGGTTTAATTCCGTTAACAAAAGTAGCAAGTAAATATGTTGCTATGATGGCGGGAATAATACTCGTAATACTAGGGTTTTTACCAAAGTTTGCAGCACTAATAAATATAATGCCTCAACCAGTTTTGGGGGGAGTAGGTATTGTGATGTTTGGTACAGTTGCAGCATCAGGAATTAAGACTTTAAGTAGAGTCGAATTAAATAATCGTAATTTATTAATAATAGCAACAGCAATTGGACTTGGTGTTGGAATTACATTCCGTCCTGATTTTATAAGTCAATTACCAGAAGGTCTTAAAATGATTTTCTCATCAGGTATTTCGACTGGAACTATTGCAGCGCTAATATTAAATTTATTATTAAAACAAGAAAAGAGTGGAGTAGAATAGAATGGAAAGCTTACATAAAAGAATTTTAGAAGAAGGACAAGCATTGTCAGAAAATGTATTGAAAGTTGATTCATTTTTAAATCATCAAGTGGATCCGGAATTAATGTACGAAATGGGTACATACTTTAAAAATTACTTTGAGAATCATAAAATAACAAAGGTGTTTACAATTGAAAGTTCTGGTATAGCACCTGCTGTGATGACTGCAATGCAAATGAATTTGCCTATGGTTACTCTAAAAAAGCAAAACTCAAAAATACTGAATGGTGATGTTTATCAAACAACTGTACATTCATTTACTAAAAGCTTAGATTATGAGTTGACATTATCTAAAAAATATATAAATGATGAAGATAATATATTAGTTATAGATGATTTTTTAGCAAATGGCGAAGCGGCACTTGGGGCTGCACGTTTGATAGAGGAAGCTGGAGCAAAAGTTGCAGGAATAGGAATAGTAATAGAAAAGTCATTCCAAAAAGGTGCTCAAATGCTTAAGGATAAAGGATATGATGTATACTCTTTGGCAAGAATAGCGAAACTATCAAAAGGTATAATAGAATTTGCTAAATAAAGTATTTTTATTACAAAGTAAAAATTAAATTATACTTATTAGCATTTTAAAGAGTGTTTAATAAAGGTCTTATAAATTGAGTTGTTCAATTTTGCATAATACAAGCAAAGTTGAACAACTTTTAATATTTTATAGAGTATTTAATTTATCTATTAGTCATTGAAAAGCTGTAAAAAAATTATTTTTTAAACAACTTTTTTATAATAGAATTCATTTTTTGTGTGTTTATTGTACACGAGATATAAAATAAAATACTTTATTAGGATAAAGGGAGTATAATACTTTCTTAAATCAATTATTGATTTATGTCATTCTAAAAAGTAAAATAGATATATAATTAATTTCCAATATATGAAATTCTTTATTGGAAAGCTATATAAAATAAAAAGGAGACAAAGATATGAAAGCTTATGAACGTTTATTAAAATACGTTAAGGTATATACTACCTCAGATGAATCTTCAGAAACACACCCAACAACTAAAAGACAGTTTGATTTAGCTAATATATTGGTTGAAGAAATGAAGGAAATTGGACTTCAAGATTGTAAAGTTGATGAACATTGTTATGTATATGGAGTTATCCCTGCAACAAAAGGATATGAAAATAAAGCAAGTATAGGACTTATAGCTCATATGGATACAGCACCAGCGGCTAATGGAAAAAATGTAAAACCACAAATCATAGAAAATTATGATGGCGGCGATATTGTTTTAAAAGGAAATAATAGCATTTTATCACCTAAAAAATTTCCACATTTAAAAAACTTAAAAGGTAAGACTATAATTACTACAGATGGAACATCGTTGCTTGGAGCTGATGATAAAGCAGGTATTGCAGAAATACTTACTGCATGTGAAACTATAATAAATGAAAATATTCCTCATGGGAAAATATGTGTCGGATTTACTCCAGATGAAGAAGTTGGACTTGGAGCGCATTTATTTGATGTAAAAAATTTCGGGGCAGATTTTGCATATACAATTGATGGAGGAGAAGAAGGCGAAATTTCATATGAGAATTTCAATGCTGCAGCAGCGGAAGTGAACATTCATGGAGTATCAGTTCATCCAGGGTCTGCAAAGAATACAATGATTAATGCAACAAATGTAGCTATTGAGTTTAATTCTATGCTGCCATCATGTGAAAGACCTGAGCATACAGAAGGGTATGAAGGTTTTTATTATTTAGATAGTTTTAATGGAAATACTGAACATGCATCACTAAAGTATATTTTGAGAGATCATAATAAGGAAAAGTTTGAAAATAGAAAATCAACAATGCAATTAATAGAAAAATTATTGAATGAAAAATATGGTGAAGGAACAGTTAGGGTTACATTAAAGGATCAATATAAAAATATGCTTGAACTTATAAAGCCTTGTATGCATTTGATAGATAATGCGACAGATGCTATGAAGGATTTAGGTGTTACTCCAATAATAGAACCTATTAGGGGCGGTACTGATGGTGCTACTTTAAGTTATATGGGACTTCCATGCCCTAACCTTGGAACAGGAGGCCATGCTTTCCACGGTGAATTCGAACATATTGCAGTTGAAAGTATGGACATTTGTACTGAAATTATAATAGAAATTCTAAAGAGATATGCAAATCAATAAATGGGAATATTAATTTGAAATGAATTATTTTAGATTATATTATAAGCAAAAATATGAGATCATAAAAAATGAATTATTAAATTAAATATGATACCTCAGGTTTTTAATTACATTAAGAGCCTGAGGTATTATTATATTATTTTATAAAATGCAGAAATCATATAAGTTCTTACCAATAAATACATTTTTAATGGAAGATGTATTTAAATGAAACTTTTTAAAAAGTTAAGAATTAAAGAATTAAAGAATTTAAGAACTTAAGAATAAAGGAATATAAGAATTTAAATTTTTAACAATGAAAAAACTTAAAAAGTTAACAATTTATAGGTTACATCAGAGTTTGTAGGGTATACAGAAATTACTATAAATAATAAATTTAAGTTATTATGATTAGAATCTTATAAAAATTACTAACATAGCTTGTTCGAAACATTCTATTTATTTCTATTAGATAGGTAGTTCTTGTGAATAGCATTAAAGAAAAAGTCAGTAATTTCTTCATTAATTTTGTCATTAGAACTATTATGAACTTGATTATTTTTCTTTTTTAAACAAGGAGTATGTTCATTAGCTTTTTGCTTTTTAGCTGAATCGAATTTTATTATTTTTGAATTGCTCATTATAATATCATCTCCGTTCTTTATTATAGAATGCCTTTCGCCATTTGTATATTTTACATACATTAATTCCATGAACGCACCGCCTTATACTTATTAATTAAAATAAAAGTATCAAATAAATTTACTGATAACTAAGTATATGAGTCTAGCTTATGAAATATTACATAATAATATTAAAGTAATTTTTCTCACCAATAATATGGGTTATGGTATAATTTTCATATAATCTTATAAAGGAATAAATATATTTAATCATAGTTATATTATTAATAGGAAATATTTTTGCAGTTAAATATTATATTAGTATATGGAGTGGGATAAATGAAAAATAATGCAGCACAAAGAGAATTTAAAAAGTATAAGAGTCAGATAAATCAAATAGAAGAAATAGTTGAGCATTCAAAGTTAGGGGCATTATTAGAGCATGAGAGTTCAATAAGAAAGAAACTTAGACATCTTAAGGAATTAGAAAATCAGAGTTTAAAAGATTTTAATGAGGTTTATGAGAGATATGAAGAGCTATTAGAAACTGTTTCAAAGAAAATGCTTGACTACTATAATAAAAATAATAATACAAGTTTTGATTTTTATGAAATAGTGCGTGGAAATTATAATAGTTTTTTAAATCAAGGACTAATGACAATATTAACTAAACAACATATTCCTAAATTAGTTGCAAAAGAATTTGAAGAAAATTTCCCAAGTAATCCTAAAGATGAGTATCGTCAAGCACGACGCATGAAAAGAAAGTTCTACATACATTTAGGCGATACAAATACGGGTAAGACCTATAATGCTTTAGAACGTCTTAAAAGTGCAAAAAAAGGTGTTTATTTATCACCACTTAGAATTCTAGCTTTAGAAAATTTCGAAAAGTTAAATAGAGAAGGAGTAATTTGTGATCTTTTAACAGGTGAAGAGGAAATAATAAATGTAGGATCTACTCACACATCATGTACAATAGAGAAAGTTAATTTAAAAGAACATTATGATATAGCTGTAATTGATGAGATTCAGATGATAAGTGATTCTTTTCGTGGAATGGCATGGAGTAAAGCTCTACTAGGGCTTCAATGTGATGAAATACATATATGTGGAGCTGCTAATGCTAAATATATATTAGAAACAATTATAAGTGATTGTAAAGATGAATATGAAATAAGAGAATATAAAAGAGCTATACCGTTAGAAGTTGAATATAAGAATTTTAGTTATAATGATGTTCAGGAAGGTGATGCTATTGTAGTATTTTCTAAAAAAAGAGTATTAGAAATAGCAGAGGAATATTCAAGTAGAAACATCAAGGCAAGTATAATTTATGGTGATTTACCACCTGAAGTTAGGAAAATGCAATACGAACAGTTCATTAATAAAGAAACAAAGATTCTTGTGACTACTGACGCAATAGGGATGGGAGTAAATCTTCCTATTCGAAGAATTATATTTATGAGTATAAGGAAATTTGATGGAGAAGAAGTAAGAGAGTTAACTTCGCAGGAAATAAAGCAAGTAGGAGGGCGTGCTGGTAGGCTTGGTATTTATGACGTTGGATATATTGCTAGTGTTGGTGGCAATGCAGATATAATTAAATCTAAATTAGAAACAGAAGACGAGGTTATAAAACAAGCTGTTATAGGGCCATCAGAAGCAATACTTAAGATTAGAAGTCTCCCTTTAAATGAAAAATTAGCCCTTTGGAGTACAAGAACAGAAAAATTAGATTATTATACTAAGATGGATGTTAGTGAATATATTTTGATATTAGATAGACTAAGGAAATACAAGCTTAATGAGGAGATTCAGTGGGATTTGCTAAAAGTTCCATTTGATGTGTCTAGAGATGAGCTTATGGATGCATTTTTAAATTATGTAGATGAACTATTTGTGAATAAACAGAAAGAATTATTTAAACCCCAAAACTTTAATGGTAGTTTGGATGATTTAGAAATTTATTATCAGAAGATAAACATGTATTACTCATTTTCTAAAATATTTAATTTAAAACTAGACGTTCAATGGGTTTATGATGAGAGATTAAAAGTAAGTGAAGAAATAAATGATATATTATTAAGACTTTAATAATATCAATAATTAATAATTTAATAGGTAATAATAAATTGAGTATTAAGCTTACTTAAATTTGTTATTACCTATTATCTCGTAAAAACATATTTCAAAATAAGAATTATAGAATTAGCAGTGCAAGTAAGTTTCAAAATTAATAACAAAGTATTATATACTTGCCTAATTAGGTGTAAAGAAGAGAAAAACAAAGAGTTGTAATTGATAATGCGTTAGTAAATTATCCTAATATTATTAAACTATTTATCTTTATTTAATATTATATCATTGCAATAGTATAGCACATATATGAAATGTTGTTTACAAATATCAATAACATCGTTAAAGTAATGTACGAATTTGAAAATTTATCTCAATGATTATATTAAAATGGAATTTTATAAGGAATTGAAAAGGTTAACTTTAAAATTATCATAAAATTTTCTTGAAAATTGTAATAATATATTTATATATATCCAATTTTGAGGTATACTTTAATTGTTTGAGTTTTTTTATAATAATAAGCCGATTTACAAAATAATTAAAAAAGGGGAACGCAAATGAGTGAATTAAATCATGAACTTGGAATTATAGCATTAGAAAGTTGTTCAGAATTAGGTAATGCTATAGACAAGTATATCCAAAAAAACAGAAATTGTACTGAGTCATTCTTAGTGCCACTTGATGAGATACGATTTTCTAATGGAGAAGGAAAAGTAAAAATTTCTGAATCTATCAGAGGAAAGGATATTTATATTTTATGTGATGTTGGAAACTATAGCTGTACATATAAGATGTTTGGGATTGAAAATCACAAGGGTCCTGATGAACATTTTCAAGATATAAAGAGAACTGTTGCAGCAATTAGAGGTAAGGCAGCGAGAATAACTGTAATTATGCCTCTTTTATATGAATCAAGACAACATAGACGTAAAGGTAGAGAATCTTTGGATTGTGCTTTAGCACTTCAAGAACTTGAAAGATTAGGTGTTGATGAGATTATCACTTTTGATGTACATGACCCTAATATTCAAAATGCTATTCCTTTACTATCTTTTGAGAATGTATATCCAACATATGATATTGTAAAGGGAATCTTATCAAATGAGAAATCATTAGAATTAGATAAAGAAAAGCTACTTGTAATAAGTCCTGATACTGGAGCGATGGATAGGGCTATATATTACTCAAGTGCTTTAGGAGTAGATGTTGGCTTATTCTACAAGAGAAGAGATCATTCTACAATTGTTAATGGAAAAAATCCTATTGTTCAACATGAATATATGGGAAGAGCTGTTGAAGACAAAGATGTATTAATAGTTGATGATATGATAGCATCAGGAGAGTCTGTTCTTGATATAGCTAAGGAATTAAAGAAAAGAAATGTTAAGAATATATATGTTGCAGCAACTTTTGCTTTCTTTACAGAAGGCGTTGAAAAGTTTAATAAGGCTCATGAAGATGGTTTATTAACAAGAATATATTCTACTAATTTAACATATATACCAGAAGAGTTAAAAGACTCAGCTTGGTTTAAGAGCGTTGATATGTCAGAGCTTTGCGCTAGAATTATCAATAGATTAAATTATGGAAGATCAATTGCTAAGTACATGGATGCTACAAGAATAATACATAGCTTATTAAATAAGTAATTATTTTATATCTATATTTATAAAAAAAGAGCTACTTAGGTTTTTAAATGAAATATAACAATTTCATTTAAGTACTTAAGTAGCTCTTTTTAATAGTTATAGTAGTGAAAGTGAATTTATATAATAAAGCAGTGTACATACTACAATAATGTTAATTATAAAAATGTTCTTCTTGATGCTATTAATCTAAGCTCAGTAGCATCTGTTATATCATAATTATATTCACTACCTCTAGAATGTGCTGAATTTTTATTGTAAATATATTCTGAATTACTGAAAAGTGAATTTAAAACAGACTTACATAGTTTAAATGCATAAGTTAGAATTTTAGATATACCTTTTGAAACCTTATTAAGGGAAATATTTTTATTAGTTGTATAGGTTACCAATTTCAAATTAGATTTATTAATAGCTTTACCGTTCATAATAATCCCTCCAGTTTAAAAAATAATTTGTATTTTTTAAATTACATTTAATTTTTTATTACTTCTATACTAATAATATAAATCATTTATACAAAAACTGCATCCTCATATAAATTCCCATTTAGTAAAATTGCAGGCAATTTTCTGAAGATATTTATGAAAATAAATTTAATATTATCTTTATAGTAATAAAGGTTTGGTAAATGTTAATAATTAATAAATTTAATACAAATTTCTTCTAAAATGGATTAAAAAATTAATATGTTTTAGTAACAATATCAGTAATAAAAGTTATGATTAGTTAATATATATAATGTGAAAGAGAATTAAGTAAAATAACTTTTTATAAAACTATATAATATCAAGTGAAACTTGATTCAGGTGGGGCAATGCCCGTCTAAATCGTAGTTTAACTTATCTAAGTCTACCTACAGTTTCTGCCCGCTTAAAAAGTGAGTGACAAATGTGACTAGACATCAGATAAATTATGTTGTTATTGTTAGTTAAGAATATTCATATATTAAGATTTTGTTTTTAGAATGTTGAGATTTATATTTAGTAGATGCCAGGGGAGGATAAGATGAAAATTAGGTGTAAATTTGCATTAATAGTAACTTTACTATTTTTTATGACAATGATGAGTAATGAATTGCCAGCTTTTGCAGAACCTGAACTATCACTCGAACAAGCTATACAAAACATTCAAGAATGTGATAGCAAAATTGATAATAATATAGACAAGCTAAATAAGATTAAAGAAGAAGTTTCTCAAAAGGAAAAGCAAATAAAGGATAATGAAGAACAATTAAAGATAGCTAAGGAAGATGTAGAAGAGAAAGATAAGAAATTAGCCGATAGATTAAAAGGCATACAGTTAAATGGAGGTGTTGAATCAACAACACTTCAATACTTAGATGCTTTAATTTCTTCGGGCAATGTTTTAGAAGCAATGAATAAGGCATCATTAATATATAAAATATGTGAAAATGATAAAAATATGATTTTACAAGCAAAAGAGTCAGAAAAAAGGATCATAGAAGTAAATGAAGAGATAGAAAAAGGAAAAGCTGATTTGCAAAAAAATGAAAACGATATTAGAAATCAAGTTGTAGAATTAGAGGATCAAAAAGATAAACTATTGAAATATATTAAAGATAATAATATATTATTGAGCAGCAATACAGGCATAACTGTTCCGGTCACATTATCATCTGATATTACTGGTCAGAAAAGGTCTCTAATAGAAGAAGCTGAAAAATATTTGAAAGTTCCTTATTTATGGGGAGGAGAGTCACCATCAGGCTTTGATTGCTCTGGTTTAATTCAATATGTATTTAAGTCGCAAGGGATATGTATACCTAGAATATCACAGGATCAGCAGCGTTTTGCCAAAACAATTAGCATATCTGAAATTAAACCAGGAGATTTGGTATTTAATAAACCATCAGAATCTACACACGTAGGGATGTATATAGGGGATGATATGTATATTCAAGCGCCTCGAACTGGAGATGTTGTTAAAATAAGCAGATTAAGTAGGTCTAATATGAAATATGTTGGAAGAGTATTAGATTAGAGTCATATTAAAAATTACAGCACATAAGGTACTTCAAATATTAATAGCTGCCTTATGTACTGATTTTAAAAATATTTAATCATATATATCAGAAAACTCTATTTTTATTCTTTGAATATTACTTTCTTTTGCTAAATCCTCATCGGAAGTAACATTTTCGCTTTCAGGCAAAATTTTAACAGGAAGCTCTATTATAAACTCACTGCCTTTGCCATATTCGCTATTGATTTTAATTGTACCATTGTGAAGTTCAACAAGAGATTTTACGAGAGAAAGTCCTATGCCACTTCCTTCTCTTTTTCGTGAAAGTGATTTATCTACTTGAACAAATCTCTTGAAAATCGATAATTGTTTATCTTTAGGGATACCAACACCAGTATCTCTTACAGAGACTATAATGCTTGAATCTTTATCTAGTATATTTACGAATATGCTTCCACCAGAAGAAGTAAACTTTATGGCATTTGAAAGAAGATTAAGCATTATTCTTTCAATTTTATCTGCATCGCAAGCCATTATTTTTTCTTCAACGTTTGTATCAAAAATAATGTCTAAACCTTTGTTTTTAGCATAATCAGTTACAGATAAAGTTATATCTTCTATAGTAGATATGATATTTTCATTTTTTAAGCTGAGTTTAAAGTATTCAGCATCAATTTTAGTAATATCTATTAAATTATTTACTAGCCTCAATAATCTATAGCAGTTTTGTTTCATAATATTATAGTATTTGCTTATTTTGTCTTTGCTATCTGTATTAGTTTTGTTTGCTCCAATTAAATTTAGAAGCTGAAGAGTGCTAAGCATTACGTTAAGTGGGGTTCTAAATTCATGAGACAAATTTGCAAAAAATTCTGTTTTAAGTTTATCATATTCTGCTGCTTTATCTAATAATCGGCTTTGCTCTTGAATTTTTAATTTAAGATTTTCAGATTTTTTGTGTTCAGAAATATCTCGAATAACACTTAGTATACATGGATTGCCTTCATATTCAATAGCTCCAGAATATATATTTACTGAAATAATATTACCATCGCATTGAACCATTTTTTCTTCGATTATAGGTACTGATATATTATGCTTAAGCACTTTTTCAAATCTATTAAGTATAATATCGCGATAATCCTTATGAACAATACCAATTTCAAATAAGTCTCTACCTAGAATACTTTTAAAATTATTAATGTTTAGTAATTTTTCCACGCCTCTATTCACAAAAAGTATTTTATAATTTGTGTCTAAAATAAAAACTCCCTCATAAATACTGTCCAATATGTATAAGAGTTGCCCCTTTTTCTTTTCAATTAACTTATAAGTGTCTTTTAGTTTTTTATATTTCTCTTCTCTGAGAATTTTTATATTGCTAATTTTTTTCTTATTTTTTAATTCGAGTTTCCAATCCAGTATAATTTTTTCAATAAACATATGAAAAAAATCTAAACCGACAAAAAAAGAATCGTAAGGTAAATTTAAGTTGTTAGCTAGTATTTGAATTTCTTTTGTGCTGTCCTCATAAATTCCTGTATCTAATAGGAGAAGCTTATTGGGTTTTTTATCTAAAATAAATGAGATATTATCTTTATCCATGTTTTTAAGCCAGCCTGATGTTATTACATATGAATTTGTATTTAAAAGATTATTAACTACATCTTTATTAATAAATAAGTTAAGGCAGTGTTCCATTTTATAGAGTGTGTATTTTTCTTTGTTATTAATAAAGTCTTCTAAGTCAGAGCTGCAACAATTATTCTCAATAATAATAAAAATTTTATTACATCTTTCTTCACATAAATTAACAGCCTCTATTAAACAGTGATTTTTTTGGTTTGTTGCTTTTGAACATGTAGATGCAAATGGTATAATCATAACATTTTTTATATTATAAGTCTTTATTACAAATTCAATCTCTTCAACAAAATTTTCACAAATTACTATACCCAAATTAGTTTTCATGTTATCCTCCCATTTTAGCTAAAAGATTAATTTACCTCATAGCTGATTTTTACTAATAGATCATATATTATTCAATAGTGATTTTGTAAGTAAAAGTGACTATTCCATATGTTTAAATAATTAGCTATGTATATAGGCTTGGCTAAATATATATAAATTTACAATTTATCAGAAATTTGTTTTAACATCAAAAGTTGATTAAACAAATGCATTAATATTATACCCCTTTTTTTTCTAAAATTCTATAAAATTACCCATTTTTACAGTTTATTTGATATTATAAAATGTAGATAGTATGTAGTATTAATAGCAAGCTAAATTTAAAATGAATAGATAAAGCAATGAAAGATGATGCAAATATAATTTTTAATATTATAAAATTACTGTTTTGCATATACTATGTTTAACTTAGAGTTAGTATATAAAATAATCTGATAAAATTGGAGGAAATAATGAATACAAAAGAGAATTTTTTAAGCAATGTTAAAAGCGGTGAAAACATAAAAATATCACTAATGGTCATGAAAATATTATTTAGAGATCCTGCAAAAATAGTCTGCATATTGGCTGATAAAAGTGGGGAAATAAAGTCAAATTTACCCAACAAGAAAGATGATATTACAGATGGAATGGTTTTAGAAGTTGAGGGAATTAAAGATGGAATTCTAGACGTGAAAAAATATGAAATTATTACAAGCTATAGCATTTCAGATTATCTTCCAACAGTAAATAGGCCTATTGATGATATTATGCAGGAAATAGAGCTTTATACAAGTAAGTATATAATTTCAAAAGAGGCTAAAGCCTTAAACGATTATTTCTTTAAAGATGAAGAGTTTCTAGATAAATTTAAAAGAGGTATAGGCGGAGTGTCGATGCATCATAATTACATAGGAGGGCTTGCGGAACATACATTAAATGTTATGCATTTAACTTTAATGCTTTGCGAAAGATATAATTGCAGAAGAACAGAAATTGCCATACTTGCTGCAAAACTGCATGACATAGGGAAGATTTATGAGTTATCTTATGATGGGCCGTTTAAATATACTCTTAGGGGTGAAATGGAAGGGCATATCGTTATTGGTGTTGAAATGATAGATAAGGCTATCATGAAAAATCCTTCATATTATAGTGAAGATTTTATTATGAGAATAAAAGGCTGTGTAGTTCAACATCACGGAAAACTTGAATATGGCTCACCTAGAGAAATGAGAATGGAAGAATCTTTTATAATAAATTATGCAGATTCAATAGATGCAACAATGAATAAAATTTCTCAAATAAAAGATAGAACAGAACCAGGAAGCTGGTCAGAATACGACAGAAGAATTGAAACTAAATTATATTTATAGTTTAAGAAAAGGGACGCGATTATTATATGAATATTTTATTTATGAAAGTAACATTAAGAGCATCGTGGGTTCACTCATTAAAAGAGAAAAGAATGATTGTAAAAAGTATAATACAAAAATTAAAAAATAAGTTTAATATATCTGTATCTGAGGCTTATGAGCAAGATGTTCATAAAACAATAGTTATAGGTATTGCAGGAATATGTTCAAATTCAGCTCAATCTGATTCCACTATGGAGAACATTATAACCTTTATAGAAAATAATACAGATGCAGAAATAATAGATATACAAAGAGAAGATATTAGAATGTAAAGATAGAGACACATAAATATAAGTGTTTGATGGATGTATCATGGAGCAATGATTTTAGATTCTATATATAAAATTACAAATTTAAATCCGATGCTTTTTAATAAATTGTGTAATTAGATCTAAAGAATACCAAGTCAATATGATAAATTTTTCATACTGACTTGGTTATTTAATTAATATATTTTATTAAACTTGTTCTGCAATATAGTAAAGCAATTGCTCAGTAGCATCCCACCCTAAGCAAGGATCAGTAATTGATTTTCCATAAATGTGCTCATCAATTTTTTGACATCCTTCTTCTATGTAACTTTCGATCATAACACCTTTAACTAATTTTTTTAACTCATTGTTATATCCTCTGCTGTAGAGTATTTCTTTAACTATGCGGGGTTGCTCAGCAAATTTCTTCATAGAATTAGCATGATTTGCATCGACAATTACTGCTGGATATGGAAAGTTACATTCTCCATATAGTTCAGAAACTCTCATTAAATCTTCGTAGTGATAATTAGGAATATTATTACCATGCTTATTAACTGAACCACGCATAATTGCATGCGCATAAGGATTACCAGTAGTATTTACTTCATTATGCCTATATAAAAAGTTATGTTTTGCATGAGCTGCTTGGATTGAGTTAAACATTACTGATAAGTCTCCACTTGTTGGATTTTTCATACCAACAGGGACATCAATCCCACTGGCTGTAAGTCTATGCTGTTGATTTTCAACACTTCTTGCTCCAATAGCCACGTAAGTAAGTAAATCATCGCAGTACATATAATTCGAAGGATAAAGCATTTCATCTGCTGGAGTTAAGCCAGATTCTTCTATAGCACGAATAAACATCTTTCTGATTGAAATCAATCCTTCAAGAATATTAGGTGATTTTTCAGGATCTGGTTGATGAAACATTCCTTTATATCCTTCACCAGTAGTTCTAGGCTTATTTGTATAAATTCTAGGAACAATAAAAAGCTTATCCTTAACTTTTTCATTTACTTTTGCAAGTCTGTTAACATAGTCGCAAACAGAATTTTCATCATCTGCCGAGCAAGGTCCTATTATAACTACAAACTTATCACTATTGCCTGAAAATATTTTCTTAATTTCCTCATCTCTTTCTGCTTTAATCCTTTTTAGATTGTCAGCTAGAGGAGTAATTTCTTTTATTTCCTCTGGAGATGGTATTTTTCTTACATTTACAAAACTCATTGTAAAGCCCCCTTGTATAAAATTATATATATCTAAAAATGAATTAAATATGTTGTATACTATAAATAATATAATGCTATATTATTTTTGAAATAAGTATACATCATTTGTAAAAAATTCAAATTTAGTATATCCATATTACTATATAATTGCTAAAAAATCTAGTAAAGTTTAGAATTTTGCAAAAATATTTTGATTTTTTATTCTTTAGGAATTCATATTCCAGTAAAATCTATGGATAATTTAAAAAAGGTTTATTGGATAGTTTTGGTACTTAAAAAAGAATGAAAAAGAAAATCTTATTCGCCTGCATAAAATGTTCTTAATATATCCATAAAAAAATTTACGAAATAGTAATCAAAGTAGATAATATAATCATTTGGTTTATGAACGAAAATGAGATAAATAAATGGAACATTTTTATTATTTATAATCTAAGTACTTTTTAGGAATTTATTTCAAGGAAACAGCATATATTTTATAGGTAAAAATATTTGAGAGGTATTTATGTCTATTTATTTTGATTTAAAAACTATTAATGAACTTACAGGAAGCAATTCGTATAGGCAGCCTAAAGAACTTACATTAGATGATTTATCACAATATGATGGAAGAGGAGGAAAACCTGCGTATGTAGCTATAGAAGGTGTCGTTTATGATGTAAGCAATGAATCAAATTGGAGCGGAGGGACACACTATGGTCTTAATGCAGGTCAAGATTTAACAGACCAATTTAATTCTTGTCATGGAATGATGCAAATTCTTAATAATGCACCTAAAGTTGGTATATTAGTAGATGATAGTAACATGAGTAACATGAATTTTGATATCAATGAAAATATGAAGAGGCAAGTTAAGCAAAATACATCGAATTTTAGACCAGATGATTGGATCAGATATGTTGAGCCAATAGTGAGTTATTCTTTGAGTGACAATAATCAGGGAACTGGATTGCAAGGTGCTGGAGCACGACGCTCATATCAAAAAGCTATTTTACTAGGAGTGCTTGTTGGCTTAGGAAGAACTCCTCAGGAAGCAATTACACAAGTTCAACAGTGGCAGAATACAGGAGCAACTACTTTATTAGGAGGACCAAGTACCGGAGGAACAACAAGCGGTGGTACAGGAACTGGAGGGACAACAGGCGGTGGCGCAGGAACCGGAGGAACAACAGGCGGTGGCGCAGGAACCGGAGGAACAACAGGCAGTGGCATAGGAACCGGAGGAACAACAGGCGGTGGCATAGGAACCGGAGGAACAACAAGCGGTGGCATGGGAACCGGAGGAACAACAGGCGGTGGCATGGGAACCGGAGGAACAACAGGCGGTGGCATGGGAACCGGAGGAACAACAGGCGGCGGCGCAGGAACTGGAGGCACCACTAGAGGTGAATCAATAGTAAGAAATAGACTTTTTTTTGATTAGATTAAATATTAAAAGCATAAAGGATGTGATATTATTCATATCCTTTTTGAGTATAAATATAAGTTTGCTTAGTATATTAATTTACAATATAGATTTTACTTATGATTAAACTAACATTCTTTCAATTTTGTTGATTAATTCCATAGGTAAATCACCTCTTAATGATCTTTCTAGCAAATTTGGATTTTCTATGTTATTTGTTAATAGAAATTTTTCTATTAGCGCTGCTTCTTTTTTTCTGTTAGGATCTAATTGATAGAGTACATACCAATCTTCCAAGGACATTAAAGGAATATCTATCCCATTAATTTTTGTTGATTTTGAGATTGAATCAGAATGAAAAATATATTTGAACGTACCATCTCTATGATTAATCTTTAATCCAGCTATAATATTAACCTCAGAGCCTTCTATAATAGATTTATGAAAGTATTTTGGTGAATATAATTTACTTTCTTTGATTGCTATTTCATTGCTCATATCGTTAAACATTTCATCAATTTTTCTAATATCGTTTATATCAATAAAAATATATATATCATTTAGGCTATCTAAAAGTCCAAAGTGACTTAGTAAGACTGATCCTCCTACACCCCAAACGATATTTAAATTATTAAGCTTATTTCCTATATAACTCAAAGCTTTAAGCATTTTTTTCACCTCTTGAATTTATATTAATATAGATTATTGATGTTAATAATATTATTAATATTTAAAAAAAATTTATTCATTAGAGCACAAAATATAAATAATGACCTATTTAGGGGAATAAGTCATTATTTACACCTTTGTTAGCATTTATATAATTATTAATTATGGGGAGAAATAATAATAATTAAATTACTATCTCAAATATAATATATATCATTATTGTGTCAATAGTATGTCAAATATGAAATAATACCCAGTTTTGAAACCTACTAAGTATTAACTTGAAACACTTCAAATATATGGTATAGTAGTTTATAGAATATATAAAATTAGTGAGAGTGAGATAAATTATGGAGTGGATTGATGCAGTAAAGGATTATAATCCTTGTAATGAGCAGGAAATGAAGGATAAGGAAATTATATTAAAGTATTCTAGCATATTTGATGATATTTTAACTAGAGATAATGAAATTATACATATGACAAGTTCAGCATTTGTGATTAATAAAGCTAGAAGCAAGGTTTTAATGGTTCATCATAATATATATAATTCATGGGCATGGACTGGTGGCCATGCTGATGGAGAAAAAGATTTATTGTCTGTTGCTATTAAAGAAGCAGGAGAGGAGACGGGGGTAAAAAATTTAATACCTGTTAATAATGAAATAGCCTCAATAGATATTTTACCTGTCTTTGGACATGTAAAAAAAGGAATATTTGTTTCTCCGCATTTACATGCTTCTCTAGCATATATTATTGAAGCTGATGAAACTGAGAAGCTTATTGTTAAGCCAGATGAAAATAGTGCTGTTAAATGGATACATATTGATGAAATAAATTTATTTTCTAATGAACAACACATGAAAAAAGTTTATGATAAAATAGTTTTTAAGATAAAGAATTTATAGTTATTGAGATATGCATGGAAATGCCTTCGGCACATAAATTTGATAGGATAATAATAACGATAAATATTTACATAATATTTTATTGTAATGAAAAAATAGAATTGTGAATGAGAATTTGATTATAAGCTATAAACTTAATTACAGTAAGTTTGATTATGTAAGGAGAAATAGATATGAGATATGTAATAGTTTCTGTAGTACACGGTGAAGCAGGAGATTTTAATAATAATTTAAGAAAAGAACTTTTTAGAAATTTTAAAGCAAAATCATCTAAACTTCCTGCACATTTTACAATTAAGGCACCTTTTGAATATGATGATGGAATTGCAGATTTAAATAATGCTCTCGATGAATTTATTAAAGTGGAAAAAGCAGAGCCATTTACAATTGATGGATATGATCATTTTAATGATAGGGTAATTTTTATGAAGGTAAATATGTCTAAGGAGGCAAAAGAAGTTCATGATAGACTAATCGATAAAATGAATGAGATACCATATATTAAATTTGATAAAAAAGATGGCAAAAATAAAACTTTCCATGTGACCTTGGCATCAAAGAATTTAAAATTTATTTATGATAAAGTTTGGGATTACATTCATCGATATAATTGCGAGTTTAAGTGTAGCTTCGATAATATAACTATTTATAAATGGGAAGAAGGAACTTGGAAATTATATAAGGAATTTAGATTAAGTTAATTTAACTACAATTGAAGGATATAGAGATAAAAAACTATTTTGTTGTTTAACTATTTAAAAGGATAGATAGACAACAAAATAGTTTTTTATTTTTTAAAATAATATTTATACGGTCATATTTTTCGTTGAGTGCATGTTTAAAACTAAAAGTCTTGAAGATATTAATGCAGTGATAGGAATGATAAGAATAATACCTATGCCACAGCTTAAAACTTGAAATACTTCAGAGCAAAAAACTTTTTCATTTATAATAGTAGAGATAGGGTAATTAAGTTCATTAAAATATATTATTAATGTCATAAATCCGCTTATGTATGCAAAGAGAAGGGTATTAGTCATAGTTCCTAAGATATCTTTGCCAATATTCATTCCAGATTTAAATAAGCTATTCTTACTTGACATAGGATCATTCTTATAAATTTCATTCATTGATGATGATATTGATATAGATACATCTATAATTGCTCCCAATAATCCAATTAGAATTTCACATATTACAATTTTTGAAAAGTTCAATTGAACATATAGAGATAGGAATGCAACAGTTTCTGCCTGTTCATTGCTAAAACCTTGTATTTGAGCATTCATACTCATATTATATGTTATAAACATAACTAGGAAAATAACTATTATAACAGATAATAAAGAAGAAAATGTTTTTTTATTAAATCCGTTAATAAAAAATAAGCTAAAAAAGCTAATGAAAATTGCACAAACAAAAGTAACTTTAATAGGATCAATTTTTGCACCAATTAGAATAAGCATAAAGAAAAAAGTAAAGAAATTTAAGATTAAAGTAAAAAATGATTTAATTCCTCTTGTGCCTCCAACAATTGTCATAAGGATAAATAAAATAATTAATAATATTAGTATTATATTCATAATCTTAAGCTTCTCCAATCTTATGTTTTTTTAGAATAGCAATAGATGTAAAAATTGTTATCGGAATACTTAAAACTATTCCGATGCTTCCAATAAGCGCTCTCATAAATTCTAGAGAAAGATTTATATTTATAATATAAGTTATAGGTAACCCGTTTCTAAGCAAAAGTAATATTATTGGCATACTACCACTTAGATAAGCAAAAACTAATGTATTTGACATTGTTCCCATAATGTCTTGTCCAATTTCTCGAGCAGATTTAATTATGGACTTACTATCAATATTAGGAGTTTTATCATAAAGCTCATCTATGGCAGAAGATATAGAAATTGCAATATCCATTACTCCACCTAGTGTACCTATAATAAGTTCAATGAAAAATATCTTTTCTGGAGGATGAGTTAGAAACTCCATTTCTTCAAAGTGAATTCCACTCCAATTATTTAACTTTATTACAATACCAGCTATTAGCATTGATGTTAAAGTACCTGCTAAAGTTCCAATTATAGCGGAAGCTGTTTTTTTATTTTTTCCTGATACTATAAATAAGGAAGCAATTATAAAAAGTATACTTCCTATTATAGAAAGTATGGCTAAATCATAGCCTTTGGAAAATAGACCAATTATTGAAAATACAATTAAAATATTAACAACAACGCTTACTAAAGATTTAAAACCTTTTATTCCTCCAACGAGCAATGTCAAAGCTATAAAAATGTTTATCATATAAATAACATATTTGTCCCTCTTTAGATCGAGAATTTTTGCAGAAGTTATTTCTTTATTATCGTTACTTTGCAGAGATATAAAAACTTCATCATTTACTTTTAAATCTAAGTCATTAACTTGAGAAAATGATGTTGTATTGTTAAGTTCAATGGAATTTCCTTTAAACTTACCATTCATAATAATAGCTTCAATTTTTTGATTTTTCATAGGTTCTATTTTTCCACTAGAATTTTCTTCTTTGGATTCATTTTCGGTTATTGATGTTATTTTAGCTATTGGATTTCCATATAAATTTTCATTAGTAGAAATAAAAAACAAACTAGCTAAAGATACAACAATTAAAATTAATATAATTAAAACAGTCTTTTTATCAGGTTGTTTACCTATATTTGCATCTAATTTAAATAAGTACTTATTTAATAAATTCTTAGCCATACACCTGTAGCTCCCTTACAATACATAATTATAACAAATTGTAAATTTACATTCTAAAAAATTATACTCTTATAAAGTTGTGTAATCAATCATATTATGATCAAAAAATATAAAGTTATTAATTATTTGATTTTACATAATAAGATAAGGAATTATGGAATTTTTTTATTCTTGTAACATTTTTGACTAAATTCTGTGACAAAACTGTAAAAATTATCTTATATAATTTAAGAAAACATAAGTTAATACAAAAATAATTGGACTATAGAATAACATATTTGAAAGGATGTAATTTAAATGAAAAATAAAAGTATTAAGAGTAAAGTTATGACAGGCGTTATTTTAGCGAGTATGGTAATATCTGCAAGTACAGGAGTATTTGCAGCAGATTCTTTAAATGTTTCAAACAATAAGTCAGCAGTTCAACATCAAGGTAGAGAGAATGGTTTCCAAACAAAATTAGATTCTTTAGTAGCAGCAGGATCTATAACTTCAGATCAAGAAACTGCTATAAAAGAAGCACTAATGCCACAAGGTGGATTTAAAAATGGAGTATATAAGGATTTCTTTAAAACTAAATTATCAGATTTAGTGACAGCTGGAACAATAACAGCAGATGAACAGACAGCGATAGAAACAGCACTTGAAAATACTAAGGGAAACTTTAAAACAGTTTTAGATAATCTAGTAACAAATGGCACACTAACTTCAGACAAAGAGACAGCAATAGAAAATGCATTAAAGCCAGAAGCTAGAAATGGAGGACATAAAGATTTCTTTAAGACTAAGCTATCAGATTTAGTGACAGCTGGAACAATAACAGCAGATGAACAGGCGGCGATAGAAACAGCGCTTGAAAATACTAAAGGAAACTTTAAAACAGTTTTAGATAATCTAGTAACAAATGGCACACTAACTTCAGACAAAGAAACAGCAATAGAAAATGCATTAAAGCCAGAAGCTAAAAATGGAGGACATAAAGATTTCTTTAAGACTAAACTATCAGATTTGGTAACATCTGGAGTGATAACAGCAGATGATCAGACAGCAATAGAAACAGCATTTAAAGATGCAAAAGGAAATTTCAAAACAGTTTTAGATAATTTGGTAACAGCTGGAACATTAACTTCAGACAAAGAAACAGCAATAGAGAATGCGTTAAAGCCACAAGTAAAGCAATTAGGAGAAAAAGATAAATCTAAAGGAATTGAAAAATATAAAGAGATGATAAAGACTAAATTAGATGGATTAGTGACAGCAGGAACAATAACAACTGATCAAGAAACAACTATAATAGAAGCGCTTACACCTTCTAAATAAAGTTGAATTAATATTAATATGTTATAATAGTGAACAAATATCGTATACGGTTATAAAAAATAATAATTAAAGAAGGGAGTATCGCAAAATGGTTATATTTTAATCATGAACGATGCTCCTTTTCGTTCACGACTTGACTTGTTAGAATCCTAAATGAAAAAGTGTTATTTAAATATGGAGTATAAATAAATAGTATTAAAATATTGAATAATAATACTACTTATTGTATAATTATTCGTATAATAAAAAATATATGGATTAAATAAAAAATTATTACGTAAATTTAAGTTATATATTGTTTATACATAGATAAACAATTTAAGAATTAGACTTATTAGATGAACATATTTACAAAGTTGCTAAAACTCTAAGCTCATATCTTCACAAGAAATCATAAATATATTTGTGAAGAAAACATTTGAAAATGAGCTGTTAAAGGTTCTTAGCTGTAGGTTGTTCCATTTTAGCTTGTCAAACTGAAAGTTGGAGCATGCTAAAGTGGATACAACCTGCTGTTTAGAACCTTCAGCGATATTTTCATAGCTTTTCGGAATCAAAATATTTATGATTTCGGTAAGTTATCACATAAGTCTAGTTTTAAAGTTGGACATCTATATTATGTATAAACTTATTTACAGTATATATACTAAATAAAATGGATTTTTTATTTATAAAAATATTATAAATAGAAGGAGAATGAGCATGGCAGTAAATTTAAGGGGAAGAAGTTTTTTAAAGTTATTAGATTTTAAACCAGAAGAGATTAGATATTTGTTAGATTTGTCTAAGGAATTAAAAACATTAAAAAGAACTGGAATTTTACATGATAAGCTGAAAGGTAAGAACATAGTATTATTATTTGAGAAGACATCTACAAGAACAAGATGTTCATTTGAAGTGGCTGGAAGAGATTTAGGTATGGGGGTTACATACCTAGATTCAGCAGGATCTCAAATGGGAAAAAAAGAAAGTATTGCAGATACAGCAAGAGTTCTTGGGAGAATGTATGATGGAATAGAGTATAGAGGTTTTAGTCAGGAAATAGTTGAAGAATTGGCTAAGTATGCAGGAGTTCCAGTATGGAATGGATTAACTGATGAATTTCATCCAACTCAAATGATTGCAGACCTTCTAACAATAGAAGAAAAACTTGGAAGATTAAAAGGCGTTAATTTTGTATATATGGGTGATGCAAGAAATAATATGGGAAACTCTCTCATGGTAGCTTGTGCAAAGATGGGCTTAAATTTCACTGCTTGTGCACCTAAAGAGTTATTTCCATCAGAAAAGTTAGTGGAAAAATGCAAGGAAATAGCTCAGGAAGTTGGAGGTACGATAACTTTAACAGAAGATGTTAATAAAGGAACTAAAAATGCAGATGTGATCTATACTGATGTATGGGTATCAATGGGTGAACCAGATGAAGTTTGGGAGAGCAGACTAAAATTGTTGAGCCCATATCAAGTAAACAAGGATGTTATGAATAATGCAAATGAAAACGCAATATTTATGCATTGTTTACCGGCTTACCATGATTTAAAAACTAAAGTGGGAAAAGATGTAGGAGAAAAATTTGGCATGACTGCATTGGAAGTTACGGATGAAGTATTCGAAGGAAAACAATCTGTAGTATTTGACGAAGCAGAAAATAGAATGCATTCTATAAAAGCGATAATGTTAGCAACAATTGGTGCATAAATTATCCAGATTTAATGAGAAGTAGAAGACCTTTTTCATAAGAAAAATGATAATGTATTATTTTTCTTATGGGAAAGGTTTTTTGTTTTTTATCGTATTAAAAGTTATGATTAAATTTGGTAAAAATCACAAAGAATGATGTACTCTCTTTTTTTCATATTAGAATATGAGATAATAGATAAATGGAATGATTAATGTAATTATTTGACGTAAGGGGGAAATGGCAAAATGGGTTGTAAGATAAAAGATATGACAGAAGGAAAACCTTCAAAGCTTATTTTTATTTTTGCATTACCATTAATATTTGGTAATATATTTCAGCAACTATATACAATCGTGGATACTATAGTTATAGGTAAGTTTATAGGTGTTGAAGCCTTAGCGGCTGTAGGTTCAGGTGCGTGGCTTAATTGGATGGTAATAGATATGATAATTGGTTTTACACAGGGCTTTTCTATACTGATTTCACAATATTTTGGGGAAAATAACATAAAAAAATTGCGTAAAACTGTTACAATGGCTATAATACTTGCAATTATTCTAGGAATTCTTATGACAACAATATCATTACTTGCTGTTAGACCTATATTGATAATGCTAAATACTCCAGAAAATATTATTAACGATTCACTTTCTTTTCTACTAGTTGCTTTTTGTGGAATACCTGCAATTTTAGCATATAATACGTGTTCAGCCATATTAAGAGCTTTAGGAAACAGTCGTACACCACTTATTGCTATGGTTATAGCATCAGCAATTAATGTATTATTAGATATTTTGTTTGTAGTTGTATTCAAGTGGGGAATTAAGGGACCTGCTATAGCAACTGTAATAGCACAAATATTTTCGGTTTTATATTGTGTAAATAGTGTGCGGAAGTTATCAATACTAAAAATTACTGCTGAAGAATTTAAAATCGATATGTTTATGATAAGAAAATTAATTTTTTTAGGTACTCCAATATCATTTCAAAATGGAATTATAGGATTTGGTGGTCTTGTTGTTCAATACGTTATAAACGGTTTTGGATTTATATTTGTAGCAGGATTTACAGCGACAAATAAACTTTATGGAATACTGGAATTAGTAGCAGTTGCATTAGGCTATGCAATGTCCACATTCACAGGTCAAAATTTAGGAGCAAAAAGATATGACCGTATACGTAAAGGAATGAATTCAGCTTTAAAAATGACTGTTGGGACGTCCATTGCTCTTTCTCTAATTATATTTTTCTTTGGACGTTATTTTGTAATGATGTTTATATCTGGAAGTCCAGCAGAAGTTGAGTTAGTAACAGATGTGGCACATAAATATTTGAAGGTCATGAGTAGTATGTTATTTATATTATATATGCTTCATATTTATAGGAATGCATTGCAAGGAATGGGCGACACTATTATACCAATGATTTCTGGAATCGTTGAACTCTGCATGCGCATTTCAGTAGCACTCTTTTTGCCATTATTAATAGGAGAAACAGGAATCTATTTTGCAGAAGTGGCTGCTTGGCTTGGAGCTGAATTGATTTTGATGATTGCATATTATATAAGAGTAAAAAAACTCGGGGGTGAAGATTTGGAAAAAAACTTAGAATGTTAAGAAACATACAACTTAATTATAGAAAAATTATGCACCAAATTAGAGAGAGTTTTCTATAGTAACTCTCTCTAATTAATTTTGATCTATTTTTAAATAAGCAAATATACTCATGAAATGTTAAAATTTTATTTGAACCAAACATCTTCATATTCTTTATGCAAAACAAATTCCTCTTCTGCAAACCAACATTGTGGTATTATCTTTTTGTTATGTTGTCTAGCAAAATCCACGACCCTTTTAACTAGTTGCTGACCGATATTTTTTCCTCTAAGTTCTGGTGATACAAAAGTATGATCAAGTATAATGTTATTTTCTCCACTATCTATATATGTTACTACAGCTTTTATATTATCTTCGTCATCTCCGATATAAAATTTATGATTACCTTCCTTAATCTCAACCAAAATAATTCTCCTTTCTATTTCTAAGTAAAGTTAAAATTTATTTATTAAAACTATTATACTTTAATAGTTTATCCAAAAGCTAAAAATAATCTACAAAATTTAAAACATTAAAGATTTTATTTAGCATCTATATGACAACTCAATTAATTAATAGAGAAACTCAGAATACATATTTCAAATTAAAAAGTGAATTTTATTATTTAGTAAAAATGTATTAAATGTAAAACTATGTTAAAAAAATATCAATCATATGCCTAAAATTTAATAAAGACATTGAAGTTAAATGTGTATTTCTTACACAGTAAAGATAGTCAATTGCTAATTAATGTTTAAGTAATAACTTATTTAAACATTAATCAGCAATTTGAATGTTAAAGAATTAACGGCTTAAAAATGTTAATTTAAAAACTATTCTTTAAATTAAAAATATAAAGGTTTATAATAAAACAAATACCAAATAATTCATTAATTAATAAGGTATTACATTTTATGTATTATATTGAATGTTATGAAAACGTATATTTGTGAGGTGATCTATTTATGCTATATTTTTTAACTGGATGAAAGTTAATAGAAACGTATTCGTGTAATAAGTTATAAGCAATTTTAAGGAGTTTGATAACGATGAAAACAGAACAAGGCCTAGTAATTGAGGTGGTTGGAAATTCCGCAAGAATTAAAGTTGGCAGACATAGTGATTGCAAAAACTGTGGTGCTTGCCCGGGAAGCGAAAGCCTAATCTTAGAAGCGAATAATAAAATAGGAGCAAAGCCAGGGCAAAGAGTGATTCTTGAAATAAAAGAAACCAATGTTCTGAGAGCAGCTTTTATTGTATTTATTCTGCCGTTAATTGCTTTATTTATTGGTGTGATGTTAGGAGGTTTTATAGGTCAATATATAGGAGTTAATAAATTTATGTTCCAAGTGATTGGTGGGGTAGTTATATTTGCTTTATCTATCGTTATTGTAAAACATTTCGATAAGGCAAGTGCTGCAAATGAAAAGTCCAAGCCAGTAATTATTCGCATTTTATGATAGATTTATTTCTCGATATTTAAATAAAAAATTGATGAACTATTATTTATTCAAGTATATATTACTTATATTGTAAATATTATTTACTTGTATTATAAATATTATCTTACGAATTATTGTAGTTATGTAAATTTAATTGTAAATAATTTATTCTTAAGAGGTTTGTGAGGCGATTATTAATGTTAAAAAGTTTTCTCGGAGGAATTCATCCGAAGGACAGTAAAAAGTATACTTCTGATAAAGCCATTGAGTTACCACCATTACCTGAAACAGTAACTATTCCTATGAGCCAACATATTGGAGCACCATGTACACCTATAGTTAAAGTTGGAGATATAGTAAAAAAAGGACAGGTCATAGCAACTAGTGAAGCATTTATGCATAGTCCAATACATGCATCAATATCAGGAAAAGTTACAAGTATTGCAGAAATGCCACATACATCGTTAGTAAAATGCTTATCAGTTGTTATTAAAAGTGATGGATTAGACGAATGGGCCGATGGAATACCATTAGAACGTGATTGGGAAAAGCTTGAGAAGAAAGAAGTTCTTGACATTATAAAAAATGCTGGAATAGTTGGAATGGGTGGTGCTACATTCCCTACACACGTTAAACTTTCTCCAAACAAGGAAGTTGATACATTTATCGTAAATGCTGCTGAATGTGAACCATACTTGACAGCAGACTATAGAATGATGATTGAATATGCTGACCGTATAGTAACTGGAGTTAAGATAGTTATGAAAACACTAGGGGTTAGCAAAGGAATTATAGGAATAGAAGATAATAAACCAGAAGCAGTAAAAGTTATGAAAGAAGCCTTTAAGGGTACGTCAGTTGACATTGTAGCTCTACCTACAAAGTATCCTCAGGGTGCAGAAAAGATGCTTATAAAAGTACTTACAAGTCGAGAAGTTCCATCTGGTGGATTGCCTATGGATGTTGGAGTTGTTGTACAAAATGTTGGTACAGTTATAGCTATTTATGATGCAGTAGTAAGTGGCATTCCAATAATTCAAAGAGTAACTACTGTTTCAGGAGATGCAATTAAGGAACCTAAAAATCTATTACTAAGAATAGGAACAAGTTTTAAAGAAGCCATAAGTTATTGTGGTGGATTTAGCAAAACTCCAGAAAAGTTAATTATGGGAGGGCCTATGATGGGAATGGCTCAATTTTCATTAGATGTTCCTGTAATTAAAGGTGTATCTGGAATTCTAGCATTAAGTAAAGATGCAATAAATTCTGGTGAGGAGTCCCCTTGTATAAGATGTGGAAGATGTGTTGAGGCATGTCCTATGGGTCTAATCCCAAGTATGCTAAGCATATTAGGTGAACGTCATAAATTTAAAGAGGCCAAAGAGGAATATAATTTGCTAAATTGTATTGAATGTGGAAGTTGTGTTTATACATGTCCTGCAAAACGTAACATAGTTCAGTATATAAAATATTCAAAATCACAAAATTTAGCAATGGCACAAAAAAAGTAAAGGAAGAAGGGGTAAAATGAGTTCCGAAATTGGAGTACAAGAAAGTAAAGTGCAAGGAATTAAAGCAAAAGAAGCTGATACACAAGAAAATAGTTTTACTGTATCAGCATCTCCACATATTCGTTGTGATGAATCAATCTCAAAGATAATGTGGAATGTAAACATAGCATTAGCACCAGCTGCTATTTTTTCTATATATTATTTTGGTATCCCTGCATTAATAAACTTAGTTGTTGGTGCAGCTTCAGCAGTTGCTTTTGAATATTTGGTTCAAAAATTCCGCAAAAAGAAGATCACAGCATTTGATGGAAGTGCATTTTTAACTGGCTTATTGCTAGCTATGTGTGTGTCTCCAACGTTACCTGTTTATATGATAATAGCGGGTTCGTTTGTAGCAATTGTAATAGCCAAACATTCTATGGGTGGGCTTGGATATAATATTTTTAATCCGGCTCATATTGGAAGAGCAGCATTAATGGTATCTTGGCCAGTTGCAATGACAACATGGACAAAGATGACAACTTCAGTAGATGTTGTTAGCTCTGCTACACCATTGAACATATTAAAACAACAAGGATATTCTAAATTGATTGAAACTTTTGGTGGCAATACAGAATTGTATAAAGCTATGTTTATTGGCACAAGAAATGGAAGTGCAGGAGAAACTTCTACAATACTTCTTATAATTGGAGGTATTTATCTTATATATAAGGGATATATAAAGTGGCAAGTTCCTGTATGCATGATAGGAACAGTAGGAATAATAACTTGGATTTTTGGACCTTCAGGTTTATTTAGTGGTGATCCTATTTTCCATATGATGGCTGGAGGATTAATTATAGGTGCATTTTTTATGGCAACAGATATGGTTACAGCACCTATGACTTTAAAAGGGCAAATAATTTTTGCTGTAGGAGCTGGAGTAATAACATCATTAATTAGATTGATAGGTGGTTATCCAGAAGGCGTTTGCTATTCGCTTTTACTTATGAATGCTGTAACACCACTAATAGATCGTTTTGTAAAGCCAAAACAATTTGGAGCAAGGGGGTAGTAAAATGTCCAATGAACATGCTATTAATAAGGAGTATTCTATTTTTCAGATAGCAATAAATTTAATAATAACTTGCTTGGCATCTGGTTTAATAATAGGACTAGTATATTATGTTACGGCACCAATTGCATCTGAAAAGAGAGAAATATCAAAACAAGAATCTATGAGAGCATTAGTTAGTGATGCCGATAGCTTCAAGGCTGTCCCAGATAAGGCTGATTGGTTTACAGCCGAAAAAGGCGGTAAAGTAATTGCATATGTAGTTCCAGGAGAAAGCAGAGGATATGGTGGAGAAATTAAAATGCTTGTAGCTATTACACCAGCTGGAGAAGTAATAGATTATAAGATACTAGCACATAATGAAACTCCAGGTCTAGGAGATAATGCTTCAAAAGAACCTTTTAGAAGTCAATTTAAAGGAAAAAAAGAAGCAAATTTAACAGTTACAAAAGATGCTTCTGATAAAGATGATATTCAAGCTATGACAGGCGCAACTATTTCATCTAGAGCTGTAACATTAGCTGTCAAAAATGCTGTGCATGAAGTAACAGAGTTTGCAGGAGGTAAATAATATGAAGGAAAAGTGGAAAATTTTTAGTAAGGGTTTGTACGATGAAAATCCAATATTTATGTTATGCTTAAGTCTTTGTCCTGCATTAGCTGTTACATCATCAGTGATCAATGGGTTAACTATGGGCTTATGTGTAACCTTTGTTATTACAAGCAATAATGTAGTTGTATCGCTTACAAGAAAATTTGTAAACCCAAAGGTTAGAGTACCGGTTTATATTACATTTATAGCTACTATAGTTACTGTTGTAGAACTTGCATTGCAGGCAATATCACCTGAATTATATAGTGCTCTTGGTATTTATTTAGACTTAGTAGTTGTTTTTGCTATAATACTTGCAAGAGCAGAGGTATTCGCATCAAAAAATAAAGTGTTTCCATCATTCTTAGATGGATTTGGAATGGGATGTGGTTTTACATTAGCTATGCTTTCAATATCTGTAATAAGAGAGCTTTTAGGAAGTGGATCAATTCTTGGGTTTAAAATACTAGGCTCATGGTACAACGCGCCTTTAATTATGATACTACCAGCTGGTGCATTTATACTAATAGGTTACATGATAGGAGCAATAAAGCTCCACAATGCACATAAAGAAGCTAAAAAAATAGAAGGAAGTGAAGCATAATGAGAGAGTATTTTACATTGTTTATAGGTGCGTTACTTGTAAATAATTTTGTTTTAACAAAATTTGTTGGGCTTTGTATATTTTTTGGAGTTTCTAAAAGTTTAGATGCATCAATAGGTATGGGAATGGCGGTTACCTCTGTTATAACTCTAAGTTCAATGTTAGCATGGGTTGTATATAATTTTGTACTTTTGCCATATCATTTGACATTCTTAACAACTATTGTTTTCGTAATACTTATAGCAAGTTTTGTGCAATTATTAGAATTAATTATAAAGAAACAAGCACCTACATTATACAGCATGTGGGGAATATATCTTCTTTTAATAGCAACAAACTGTATTGTATTATCAGTTCCATTATTAAGTGTTGAATCAAACTACTCGTTTGTAAAAAGTGTAGTGTTCTCAATTGGATCAGGAATGGGATTTGCACTGGCCTTAGTACTTATGGCAAGTTTAAGAGAAAAGCTGGTTTATGCAGATGTGCCAAAACCACTAGAAGGAACAGGAGTTGCTTTTATATTAGCAGGTATGTTGGCATTGGCATTCTTGGGATTTTCAGGAATGATATAAAGGAGATGAGTAAAGATTATGTTTACTGTTATAATGGTTTTAGTGGTCCTTGGAGGAATAGGTGCAGTTTTTGGTTTTATCTTAGCATTTGCAAATAGAAAATTTGCTATGGAGGTGAATCCACTAATTCATGAAGTAGAAGATATTCTTCCTAAAGGACAATGTGGTGCATGCGGCTATGCAGGATGTGCAGCATATGCAGAAGCAGTAGTTATGAAAGATGATGTTCCTCCTAATTTATGCGTTCCAGGAAAGGATGCTGTAGCAAAACTTGTAGCAGAAATTACAGGTAAAAAAGCAGAAGAAGTGGAACCAAGAATAGCTCATGTTAGATGCAAAGGAACAAGTGAAAAAGCAGCATTAAGTTATAAATACAAAGGAGTTCATGATTGTAAGGCAGCAAGCCTAATACAAGGAGGACCAAAAGGATGTAAGCATGGATGCATTGGATTTGGGACTTGCGTAAGCAGTTGTCCTTTTGGAGCCATGACAATGGGAGAAAATGGACTTCCAGTTGTGAATAGAAAAAAATGTACTGGTTGTGGTAAGTGTGAAGAATCATGTCCTAAAAATGTCATTCAAATGATATCAATGAATGCTAGAGTAAAAGTTGATTGTAATTCAAAAGATAAGGGCGCTATTGCTAGAAAGTTATGTAGTGCTGCTTGTATAGGCTGTGGACTTTGTGCAAAGAATTGTAGCTATGGAGCTATTCAAGTTCAAAATAATCTCGCAGTGGTGGATCAGAAAATATGTGCTGAAAAATGTAGTGAAGCAACATGTTTGGCAAAATGTCCAACAGGAGCAATAAAAGTTGCGAATGAATTAATTGCTAATAAAAATTCAGACACAGTGAAAGTGACAATTTAAAATTTACAGTATTTTATATTAAATTAAGATTTAATATAAAATATTTATTAAATGTATAGCCAGTAGAAATAAAAAAATGCATATTTCTGCGGGCTATACATTTTGTAATTAGTGGGGCATTGTAGTAAACGTATGAGGAAATTTTTATTATTAATGAAAGTGATAAAATTCATTGACTAATATTTAAATCATTAAAGAAAGGAAGCTTGGACATATGTTTGACTATAAAATTAGAAGTTATACCAATAAAAATACCTGTACCAATTCCGGCTATAGATAAAATTGGTAAATAAAGTGTAACTGCAATATTTTGAACTATAGTTGCAGCTACAATTAATTGTCCTACGTTGTGGAAAAATGCTCCAGCAGCACTTACACCTATTATACTAACTTTATCTTTCCCAATATTTTTTACGAAAATCATTGCATAATAACTAAGCAAGGCTCCAACTGCACCATACATAAGTGTAGAAAGATTTCCACCAAACATAGTTGAAAGAAGAAGCCTTAATATTATGATTAAAAAAACATCTTTTTTATTATTCAATATGTATAAAGCTATAACAGTAATTAAATTAGTTAAACCAAGTTTTGCACCAGGTGCAATAAATGGAACAGGAATCATACTTTCAATCGTATACAAAGCCAAAGCTTGTGATACTAGAATACCTATAAATACTATACGAAAAGTTTTATTCATTTAAACACCTCAAACTGTTTGCCATTATATCACTGCTTTTTATTTCAATCATAAGTTTATGTGGAAGGCAAACTATAATCTGGCCTGGCTCTGATATAAAGCCAGATCTAACGCATATTTTATCCTTGCAATCTGCATCTATTACTTTAATAGATTTATCTTTGACGTCTATTATATTATCACCGTATGAAGTTTTAATATCTATTTGGTCCTCACCTCTATGCTCAGATAAGTTGATTTTCTTATAAAATTTACCATCTATAGTTATCTCAGCATATGTTCCATTGTAATGTTTGCCCATTATTACCCCAAAAACAAGTTCAGGAATAAGTGATATACATAGTAGAATAACTATTATAATTATATCCCATTTTTTAAACATATTATTTCCTTCTTTAATCTATAAATTTATTATACATTTTTGCCAAAAATTCTAAAACATATTATGGTTAATATTGTATATTAAGTTAATTTTTAAATCAAGAAGTTAATCATATAAGTTTTAAACAATATAACGTATCCTTATATTAAAAATATTCACAAAGCTTGTAATTTACTAATTACTGCTATAAAATAATAAACAAGATTGTGAACACGTGTGTAATTATTGAGAGTAAAAGAAATTATTTATAACATCTAGCTAGATTTGCGTACTAAAAAATAATTCTTTGCTTAGAGATAAAAGCGCTTTATTTATTAAGATTTTGGAGGATTAATATGGCTACTACGATTAAAGATATAGCAAAAGCACTAGGAATATCACATTCAACTGTTTCAAGGGTACTGACTGGATCTAAATCTGTAAATGAAAAGACCAAAGAGGCGGTACTCAATGCAGTTAAGGAGCTAAACTATATTCCTAATATGAGTGCGAGGAGTTTAAAGATAGATAAAGCTTATAATATTGGTGTATTTTTTTCAACTATAAGTAATGGAACCTCACCATTTGTATTTCAAACTGTTATAAATAATGTGTACAAGAATATAGACAAAAAGTATAATGTCATTGTTAAAGGAATAGATATGTATGAAAAAAATACTATAAATCCTAAGAATTATGATGGAATACTAGTAGTAAGTCAAAAAATAGATGATGATGATTTTATTAAAGAAATATTAGAGAAAGAGATACCTACTGTAGTCATAAATAGAAAGGTAGATCATGATGTTATAAATGTATATACAGATGAGAGTGTTGGGGTGTATAAAGGAGTAGAGGAATTGATAAAAAATGGTCATAAGGATATTGCAATAATAGAAGGAGCAATGAATTTCGATTCAACTAAAATGAGGCGAGATGGATACTTAAAAGCTTTTAATAACTATAATATTAAATTAAACAAAAATCTAGTGTTAAATGGAAACTTTACTGTAAAAAGTGGATATGAAAAAGCTAATGAATTAATAGAAATGAATGAACAGTTTTCAGCCATATTTGCTTTTAATGATGAAATGGCAACCGGGGCAATTAAAGCTATTACAGAGCATGGATTAAAGGTCCCAGAAGATATTTCAATACTAGGATTTGATGGGAATGAAATTGGCAGATTTATTACTCCAAGTATTACCACAATTAAAAGGCCTATAGGAGAAATAGCAAGAATTGCTACTGATCTACTTTTAAGATTGCTAAATAATGAACAAGATATAACAACTAAGAAAATATATATAGAATCAGAATTGGAACTAGGTAATTCAATTAAAGATTTAAATTAGAATAAATTATATAAAGCTATGGTGAAGCAAAAGTTTTCTTCGCTATAGCTTTTAAATTTAATTCAAAATGAGAACAAAAAACTATTGCAAATATTTACATAAGCGTATATACTTGTATTAAGAAATGAGGAACACGTGTGCCTAGAAGATTATATAATATTAAGGCTAGGAATTTTAGTAAAACCTTCTTGATAAAGTGTATATATAAACTTTGAATATTTTTTTACTCAATGAGGAACACGTGTGCCTAGAAATTGTAAGGAGAGATTATTATGCAAATGGAAATTAGATACTCAAATCATCCAGAAGACTCTAAGCACTATGATACAGAAACTTTAAGAAGACATTATTTAGTTGAAAAAGTATTTGTAAATGGAGAAGTAAATTTAGTTTATAGCCATAATGATAGAATCATATTTGGTGGAGTTACACCTATAAAAGAAACATTAAAGCTTGGAGCATCTAAAGAATTAGGAACAGATTACTTTTTAGAAAGAAGAGAACTTGGAGTTATTAATGTAGGTGGAGAAGGAACAGTTATAGCAGATGGAGTAGAATATAATCTAAATTATAGAGATGGATTATATGTTGGACAAGGCACTAAAAATATAGAATTTAAATCAGCTGATGGAAAAAATCCAGCTAAGTTTTATATAAATTCTGCACCAGCGCTTAAATCATATCCAACAGTAAAAATAGATTTAGAAAAAGCTAATAAGATAAAATGTGGCGATGAAATAAACATGAATAAAAGAACAATAAACCAATATATTCATCCTGCAGTATGTGAAAGCTGTCAATTAGTAATGGGATTAACAATACTTGAGCCAGGAAGTGGATGGAATACAATGCCATGTCATACTCATGAAAGACGTATGGAAGTATATTTATATCTTGATGTACCTGAAGATCAAGCAGTAATTCATTTTATGGGTGAAGGACAAGAAACAAGGCATATAGTAATGAAGAATGAGCAGGCAGTAATTTCACCAAGCTGGTCAATTCATTCAGGCATTGGAACTCAGAATTATTCATTTATATGGGGAATGTGTGGGGAAAATATAACATTCGATGATATGGATACCATAAGAATACAAGACTTAAAATAATCAAAAGAATAAGTTTCTGCATACTAATTTCTAACTTATATTGATAATCATATAGTTTCAAAATGATAAGACATAGTTCTGATTAATATGGTAAGAGTTTAATGCAGAAACTTTATTATAGAAGGATAGTTTTAAGAAAAATACCATAGTACATGTATGATTACCTTAAAACTATCGTACATACGATAATATAAAAATTTAAATACAAATGATAGGTTGGCATTTTTAATGTAGAAATAAGTTTAAAATACAGTAAGTTAAAGGAGGAATGAAAATATAGAAATTTATAAGTAATTACTTATATAGTCATTGAAAACGTTATGATAAGTTAAATCTAATGGGAATTTACTTTGGTAGTTTTTTGCAAAAAATATTAGTATGAACAATGTTGTGTTATGAGTATATCAATACAAATGTAAACAGTTATGAGAGTTAAACTATAGTATTTAAGGAGTTGTTATTATGAAAATTAAACAAAATATTGAGAAAGTTCCTGGAGGTTTAATGATAGTGCCTTTATTTCTTGGAACATTACTAAAAACGCTTTCACCAGATGTTAATAAGTTTTTTGGAGGATTTACGGGGAATTTTTTAACTGGAACATCTGTAATTCTATTTATATTTTTTTTCTGTATAGGAACAACTATTGATCTACGTACATCAGGTTATATTGCAAAGAAAGGCATTTCATTATTGATAGGAAAAGTTTTATTTGCTTCATTATTAGGAGTCCTAATGTCACACATACTTCCAGCTAATGGAATACAAACAGGAATTTTATCTGGACTTTCGGTTTTAGCAGTTATTGCTGCATTTAATGAGACAAATGGTGGACTTTATCTAGCATTAATGACGACTCTTGGTAGAAAAGAAGATGCCGCTGGATTTCCGTTTATAAGTATAGAATCTGGACCTTTCATGACAATGGTAGCTATGGGCATTGCAGGAATTGCCTCATTTCCTTGGCAAACATTAGTTTCTACATTAATTCCATTTGCATTGGGTATTGCTCTCGGAACTTTAGATCATGATTTTCGTAAAATGTTTGCTCCAGTTGTTCCAGCTTTGATTCCATTTTTTGCATTTACTTTAGGATTTAGTTTGGATTTTGGAATGATTATTCAATCAGGATTTATGGGAATTATAATGGGTGTTGCAGTGGTAGCACTTTCAGGTGGACTATTATCTCTTATTGATAGATATTTAACTGGATCTGATGGTGTTGCAGGTTGGGCAGCATCATCAACTGCTGGTGCTGCTGTTGCGGTTCCTTATGCTATAGCGCAAGCAAATGCACAATTTGAACCAGTTGCAGCTTCAGCTACAGCAATTATAGCTACAAGTGTATTAGTGACATCAATATTAACTCCTATTGTAACTATGTGGTTTGAAAAAAGAGCACGGGCTAAGGGACTACCAATTAAGCCATCTAAGTATAATAAAAACATAAAAGCTGAGAGTAGTTTAAGTGAAATTTCTGTATAAAATATGTTAAATAAATTTATAAAAAGCTGTAGGCATATATTTGGCCTGCAGCTTTTTATAATGCATTTTAAAGTATTTAACCTAGAAAAATTACATATATTGTAATAATAAGCTTGAATTTAAAATTTTAGTGAGATAAATGCTCATTAAGAGAAAACATAGAAGTTTATTTGCAGCATATATATTTCAATTAAGTAACCTATAATTTATCAGGGTGAAGATAGGCAGCTAAAGAATTGAAATGATTCAGTATAAATGGTAAAATATATATTAATATCATTATCTACCATTGATTTTTATATTAGTGAAAAGGTCCTAAATTAAAAAATATACAAATTAAATAATCAAGGAGCATTGCTATGAAGCTTACTTTTAGATTAAAATTATTCTTTTATTTTGTAGGAATTATATTGTCTATATCTATTCCGATTGCACTAATAACTTATAATTATATGTATAAATCCCTTAAAGAGCATCTATTTTCAAGCGCTAAAGCCCAAATGGTGCAGGTTGATAACAACTTTTCTAACATGTTAGGGCAAATAAAGTACAATGCTAAGTTTCTTGCAACTTATTCAGATGCAAAAAAAGCAGACCAATCTATTTCAGCTCTATTTAATATTCCTGATATTTTAATAAATAAAAAATACTCAAAACAAATACCTGGGATAGAGGGTACTATATATAATGTGCTCGAGGCTTATGGAACATCTCATCCAGAAACAACTTATGTGTACATTGGTACTAAATGGGGAGGTTATATTCAATGGCCTGATGGATTAAGTACTAATACATTTGATCCAAGGACAAGACCATGGTATTCTTTAGCATTATCAAATCCCGATGAAGTGGTAATTTCAGATCCCTACGTTTCGGCAGTTGATAATTCCAAAAATGTAATTATAAGTGCGTCAACAACAGTAAAAAATGAAGATGGAAGCATTGTCGGAGCTATGGGCATAGATTTAAGTTTGGAAAAGTTATCTGAAATAATAAGAAATATTAAGATTGGAGATACAGGTTATGTTTTTCTTTATTTAAAAGATGGAACGATGTTAGCTCACCCAGATATAGATTTAAACTTTAAAAATATCTTACATTTAAATCAGTTAGGTTATACATATTCTCAAACAAATGAGTCTTCAAAATTTACATTTGATAACTATGATAAATTTATAGATTTGGATAATGGAAGTTTTGAAACTTATATAAATGGAAATCCTGTTTTAGTTAATGTTTATACATGTAAGGATACTGGTTGGAAGATGGCTTCAGTTATACCAAAAAGTGAATTGGAAAGCAAAGCTAGCAAGATGGGATATTTAATAATTATGATAACAGTGGGTGTTTTATTTCTTGCTATTTTCGTTACTCTCATTGTTACTAAGAAGGTAACAAAACCTATTACAGAATTAGTTCCTTTAATGCAAGCGGCTGGAAATGGAGATTTATCAGTAAAAGCTAGTATTAATTCAAATGACGAGTTTGGAAAGTTAGGAAGATCTTTCAACTTGATGATTGGTAAGTTATGTTCAAGTTATGAGGAATTATCATCAGTTTATGAGGAATTGCTAGCGACAGAAGAAGAATTAAGAGTACAATATAAGGAATTACAACAAAATGAGGAAGCACTTAGAGTGAGTGAAGAAAAATACAAACTTGCACTAGAATGTGCAAATGACTCGATTTGGGAATGGAATTTAGTTACAGATACATTTTTTGCTTCTGATAAATTAATTGATATTACTGGATACAAGTTGGATGAGATAAATAATTTGAGAAACTTTGTGTATGAGAATGTTCATTCAGATGATCTTGATAAAGTGAAAAAAGATTTCAAAGATCATATTAATCAGCTTACAGATGTTTATAGCTCTGAATTTAGAATAAGAACTAAGAGCAGTTCGTACGTTTGGATTCTATCTTGTGGTAAAGCGTTAAGAGATTCTGAAGGAAAAGCTATAAAAATAACTGGTTCTATTAGAGATATTTCTGAAAGAAAGATTTCAGAGGATAGAATAAAATTCATGGCGTTTTATGATTCTTTAACAAAACTTCCTAATAGGACATTGTTTATGAATAGGCTAAATGAACAATTACAATTATCTAATTACGCAAATAAACAAGGAATTGTATTTTTTATAGATTTAGATAATTTTAAGAATATAAATGATACTATGGGACACGAGTATGGAGATAAATTGCTAATAAGTTTAGCAAAACAGTTTGAAAATTTAATTGAAGAAAAAGATACAATATCTAGACTTGGTGGAGATGAATTTATATTGCTTCATCCTGATTCAAAAGAAGATGAAATACAAACTTATGCAAACAAGCTATTAGGTTTGTTCGATAAAGTATTTAAAATTGATAACAAGCATATGTATATAACCGCCAGTGTTGGAATAGCTTTATATCCTAAAGATGGAAGGGATAGTAGTACAATTTTAAGAAATGCAGATGCTGCTATGTACAGGGCAAAGGAATTAGGTAAAAATAGATTTTCCCTTTTCGATCCAGAAATGTATCTAAGCCTTGAACGAAAGACTAACATAGAAAGAATATTAAGAACAGTAGTTGATAATAATGAACTTATCATTAACTATCAACCTCAGTATGATTTACAGGCAAATAAAATATTTGGTTTTGAAGCATTACTTAGATTAAATAGTAGGGAACTTGGTTTTATATCTCCTGCAGAGTTTATTCCAATAGCAGAGGAATCTGGATATATCACACAATTAACTTTATGGGTGCTTAGGGAATCTTGCAAACAAAGTGCTAAGTGGTTTGAAGCAGGCTATAAATTTAATAGCATAAGCGTTAACATCTCATCAGTTGATTTACAAGAGATAAATTTCTTAGATAATGTTAAAGAAATTATTGAAAGTTCATCTGTTAATCCGAATATGATTGAACTTGAGATTACTGAAACTGTTCTTATGAAATCCTTTGATTCTAGTATTGAAATATTAAAGAAATTAATGGACATGGGAATTAGAATTGCGCTTGATGACTTTGGCACGGGATATTCATCATTAAGCTATCTTAGAAGAATTCCTATAACTACATTAAAGATCGATAAATCATTTATAGACAATATTTCCTCAAATAAGAAAGAAGAAGCGATTATCAAAAATATTATTCAAATGGCACATAGTATGGAATTAAAAGTTATAGCTGAAGGAGTTGAGACTGAAGATCAGCTTTCGATACTTAAAAGAATGGAATGTGATTATATTCAAGGGTATTATTTTAGCAAACCTCTTCATGCTAATCAACTTGAAGAGTTACTGGAAAGATAGAAAATTAAGTATGCTTGGATTTAAGGTGTTAAAATATAAGGGTCACATATAGGTGTAAGATTACTATAAATGAATTAGTGTTATTCATTTGTCACATAATATTAATAAGTATACAGAAATAAATAATTTCAAAAGAGAACAGGGAGGAAACAAATGAGTCAAAAGTATGTAAAAAAATCCAATGAAGAATTAAAGAGTAGTCTGACAGATGAACAATATAGAATTACACAAGAAAATGGTACAGAAGCTCCATTTTCTAATAAATATGATAATCTGTTTGAAAAAGGGATTTATGTAGATATAACTTCAGGTGAGCCATTGTTTGTATCAACCGATAAATTCAACTCTGGGTGTGGCTGGCCTGCATTTTCCAAGCCAATAGATAGAAAGGTAATAAAAGAAAAAATAGATAAAAGTCATGGCATGGTAAGAACGGAGGTTCGAAGCAGTACTGGTGATGCACATCTAGGGCACGTATTTACTGATGGGCCTGAAGATATGGGAGGATTAAGATACTGTATAAACTCAGCAGCACTTAAGTTTATCCCAAAAGACAAGATGAAGGAAGAAGGTTATGAAGAATATTTAGATAAGATACTATAATAGTAGCATTATCATCACGACATTAATTATAAGTAACTTTAAGAGAATAAATAAAGCTAATATTTTTTAACGGCGGTAAAGATATCGCCGTTAAAATTTAATCAAAATTGAATTATATTTCTATCTTTTCTGAATCTTCTAATATAATCAAATCTTCTGGGTAAGGATTAAAATAAGTTTGTTCTAAAAGGTAATCTATATTAAATCTTACTACATACGATTTAACTAAGAGCATAGGCGACATTATTGTAAGTTTTTTCATTTTGTATTTTTCTAAGGAATCCATTAATAATTGTGTTTCTTCATTAGTTATGTATTTTGAAAAATATCCCATGGCATGCATTAGAACATTTATATTATTTGTATACTTAGGAAGTTTTTCAAATGCCAGATTCAAATTCTTCTCATATTCAGATATAATACTTTTTATATCATTATTTTCACCATTTGCTGCGATTCTACCTAAGATTTTAGTATACTTTTGGCTATTTGCCATGAGTAGTAATTTATTTCTGCGTTGAAAATGTATTAATTCATTAAGTGAATTAGATTCCTTGACTTTTCTAAAATCTGCATTAATAAAAATTCTTGTAAGAAAATTATCTCGAATTCTATAATTATGTAATCTGCCTTCATCTTCTATTGGTGCATAAGGAAATTTCTCTTTAATCTTATTTCCAAATATTCCAGCACCTCTTGTGCTTCCTGTAACCTTAGCTGTGCCAGTATAAATTTTTACATTTTTATGTCCACAGGAAGGTGAACCGCTTTTTAAGAGAAAACCGTCTATATTATTTAAATCTTTCAAATATGACTCTGAAAACTCAACCATTTCTTTTGTGAATTCTTTTCCTTCTTTTGGCTCATATAATTTTAATTCATTATTTTCAGAGACAACTCTAATTGTTGGTCTTGGAACTTTAAGTCCTATAGAAGTTTCTGGACAAACATTTATAATATTAACAAAAGGTTTCAATTTTTCAACGAATGCATCAGTTATCATTTGGCCATTGTAACGACAGGCTTCGAAACCTAAACATTTACTAAAAAAGACATTTGGCTTTAAAAAATCAACCATGAAAACACTCCTTTTTTCAATTTACTTATAATATTATCATTTTATGAGTAAGTAATTCATTAAAAGTGTCAATAATAGAGAAATCATCGATTTATCATTATTGACAGTATTAGATTTTAAGGGTAGGATAAAAATGAAATATTTCTGGAAACGACTTTAAATATTTCCAGAATGAATAACTTTTAAATATATAATTAATATTTACATAGAAAGGATTTTTTATATGACTAAAATAGATATTATTTCAGGGTTTCTTGGGGCAGGAAAGACTACTTTGATTAAAAAATTAATAGAAGAAGCATTTCAGGGTGAAAAGCTTATGATAATTGAAAATGAATTTGGTGAGATAGGAATTGATGGAGGATTTTTAAATAATTCGGGAATTGAAATAACAGAAATGAATTCAGGATGTATTTGTTGTTCTTTAGTTGGAGATTTTGGAGTTGCACTTAAAGAAGCATTGGATAAATATTCGCCAGAACGTATAATAATAGAACCATCAGGAGTTGGTAAATTATCAGATGTAATTAAGGCAATAGAAAATATAAAAAGCGAAGTAGATATTAAACTTAATAGTTTTACGGCAGTTGTTGATGCTGTAAAATGCAAAATGTATATGGATAACTTTGGAGAATTCTTTAATAATCAAATTGAAAATGCAAATACTATTGTCTTAAGCCGAACTCAAAAGATTTCAGAAGAAAAATTAGAAGTGTGTGTATCCAAAATAAGAGAACACAACAGTTTTGCAACAATAATAACAACAAACTGGGATGAGATTAGTGGGAAGCAAATTTTATCTGCAATGGAAAATGAAGAGTCCCTTGAAAAAGAGCTTTTAGTAGAAGTAAAGAACAGTAAGACTGAAAATCATCAACATAGCGAAGAGTGCGGTTGCAATAATCATAATAACCATACTAAGGAAGAATGTGAATGTGATAATCATGAACATCATATAGATTGTAATTGTAATGATCATAACCATAATCATCATACTCATGATCATGAGTGTGGATGTGGACACGATCATTATTCACATGATCATCATCATGCAGATGAAGTATTTACAAGCTGGGGAATGGAAACACCGAAAAAGTTTTCAAAAGTAGAAATAAATAATATATTAAAAACTTTATCGGAATCTTCTGATTATGGAATTATATTGCGTGCTAAAGGCATAATCCCTTGCTCAGATGGAGGATGGATAAACTTTGATTTAGTTCCAGGCGAGTATGAAGTACGTGAAGGAATAGCAGATTATACTGGAAGGCTATGCGTTATAGGTACAAATTTAAATAAAAATGAAATAGAAGAATTGTTTGATGTATAGATACAAGCTAAATATTTTGGCTTTATCTAAAAATTGTGATTAGGTAAGAGGAGTGAACATCACTGATAATATAGATAACCCAACTGAGACCTGAACTTATGCATATAATTACCGAAATGAATAACATACTTTTGTTCCAGTTTCTAGGTAATTCTGGTGGGTGATTCTAAGGCTATAAAGTTGCACCCAAAGTGCTAGCATCAAAGAACAAGCGCTCACAGAGAAAGTTCGAAGAACGAAATATAAAATGCTCATAGAGAAAGTTCTGCTAACCAAATATAAAATTTGCAGCATCACTTTTTGAACTAGCACATTTGGAACAACTTATAGCCAAAGAATCACAGCCATCAAAATTACCAATGAAACATTCCATATTATGACCCTTGTGGTTACAAAAGCATATTACTCATTTCTGTATAGGTGATATTTCATAATCTAAGTATAGTTTATGAGTGTGTTATCTATAATAAAACTCCTCTCTTTAATGAATTCAAATAATTTAAATTCATTTGAGTTTATTTAGTGATATTATGACATTTTTTTGACTTATATCTGAAGAAGGACTTTCATCAATTTCGATTTCAGGGATATTTAGAGAATTTTTCTCACCTAAGGCTTTAATTATCCATAAGATTCTTTTTTGATAGTCCTGTAGTAATTTCCTATTCATGGACATTACCTCTTTTCATAGAATTTAATATGTAGTAGGTTATACTAATATAAATAAAATATACATTAAATGAAATTTTAAGATAAAGTATTTATAATTATGAGGAAAGAAATTTAGAATTAGCAATAGAAATTCATAAGAAAAAACAATTTGAGTTTTGAAATATTAAAAAACTTAAATTATAAATGTAAATTTATAGATAGAATTATGTTACATTTAATTAGAAAAATAAGTGAAAGAAGGAATTGATTTATGACGGATGTACCAGTTTTTCTTATTACTGGTTTTTTAGAGAGTGGTAAGACTACTTTTATAAAAGAAATATTTAATGATCCAGAGTTTTATGATGGGGAAAAAATTCTTTTAATTGTTTGCGAGAATGGTGTAGAAGAATATGAAGTTGAATTTTTGAAAAAACACAATGCAAATATTGTTAGCATCAGCAATATAGAAGAATTTACAGAGTTAGCTTTAAAAGAATTCAATCAGAAATATAAACCAACCAAGGTTGTTTTAGAATACAATGGAATGTGGCAATTTGACATTTTTGATAATCTTAAGTTTCCTGATAGATGGGAGATTGCTCAAATTATAACCACCATTGATGCATCGACATTTGAAAGTTATATGAGCAATATGAAGTCTTTATTAATTGAACAATTTAGGAATTCAGATTTGATTATATTTAACCGTTGCAACGATAATACAAATAAATTGAAATTTAGAAATAGTGTAAAAGCTATTAATTCAAGAGCAAATATGATGTTTGAATTAGAAAATGGTGAGATTGATGATAGTCCCTTAGAATTACCATTTGATATACATAATAAAGTAATAGAATTTAAAGACTACGATTATGGGGTTTGGTACTTAGATGCAACAGAATATCCAGAAAAGTACGAAGGTAAAAATATAAGAGTGAAAGGTCTTGCTTATAGCAATCCGAAGTATCCTAAAGGTGTTTTTGCATTTGGTAGAAATGCAATGACTTGCTGTGAAGATGATATATCATTTTTAGGTATTCTGTGTCAAACAAGTAAGGCATTTAATTTTAAAGATAAGGAATGGATCGAGCTAGAAGGTATAATTCATAAAAAATATATACAGCAAGAACAAAGGGAGATTCCATATATAGTTGTTAAAGATTATAAAAAAATAGATAAACTTGAGGAAGAATTAGTTTATTTTTAGTAGATTAGTCATTGACATAAAGTCAATATATAAAAGCAGGTATATTGGAAAATTTCTTAATATACCTGCTTTTTCTGTTTGTTGAATTTATAAATTTGTTGAAAGTTTTTAATTAACTTTTAACTAATTAAGGTATCTTTTTCTATAAACTTTGCAACTCCATCATCATCGAAGCTTGAGATGACACTTGTTGCAACTGCCTTTGCTTCAGGAACTCCATTTTCAGGAACAAACGAACGATCTGCAGATTGTAACATTTCAATGTCATTAAAATTATCCCCAAAAGCAATTACTTCATCTGCACCAATCAGTTCCTTTAATTCTTTTATAGCAATAGCCTTAGATGCTTTAGAACTAAATATATCTAAAAAGTAATTATCTTTATATACATTTTTGTTAGGAACGCATTTTAATATAGGGTTATCTAAAATGCAATTTTCAACATCTTTTATACGTTCAAAAGAACCATACAAAACAAAATATAAAATTGTATATCCATCCTTTGGTACTTGTGCAAAATCATCATATTGATGACAGCGGCCTTTGTATAATGAATGTCTTTCTGTAAAATATTCAAGATCATATGGGTCATCAAGATTGTTGTATATGAAGTGGATATCTCCATCTTTCAATGCATACATAAATCCATAGCTTTTATACCTATTAAATATTTTTATTAGATGATTTAACTGAGATGTTGGAAATTCATTAATTTTTAGATATTCCTCTTTATTTAAATCATAAAATCCTATACCGTTATTTAATATGATAGGAATGTTAATTGGGATTTCACTTATCAATCTTTTTGCAGCCTGAAGGTTTCGTGCAGTTGCAATACTAAACAATGTACCTTTTTCTATTTGTTTCTTTAAAATTTTTAGTGATGTTTGCGAAACTTCTCCATTAGAATTTAATAAGGTACCATCTAAATCTGTTACATATAATATTCTTTTATTCATTTATTGCACCCCTTTATATAAGATAGAAGATTTCTGTAAAATAAGTATTAAGAGAATTTATATTACAGTAATTTATATATTGTGAGTTTAGCATAAGAAAGCTGTCAATTCAAGGAAAAGCAGGATATATGAATCCATTAAAGTTAATGAATACTGACATTCATGGAAAAATTGACAAATGACTATTTTAAAATATAATTTATTATAGTATGTAATTAAAAGATAGTTAGAAGTGAAAGGACATTTTATGTATCAAGAAGAAAGATTATATGAAATATTAAATATACTTAGAGAAAAAACTGTGTTATCCAATAAAGAAATAATGGACACATTTAATATATCAAGGGATACTGCTAGAAGAGACATTGTTAGATTAGTAGACGAAGGAGTTGCTATTCGGACTCATGGAGGAATTGCAGTGCCATCTATAAGAACTGAAATTAAGGATTATAAGAGTCGCCTAGCTATAAATTCAGAAGAAAAAATAAAATTGGGTAAATATGCAGCTAAATATATATCAACTAATCAAGTATGTTTTTTTGATGTGTCTACCACTGTTGAAGCATTATGTCAGTGTGTTGCAGATGATATTTCTATATATACGCATTCTTTAGACAATATGGAAATACTTGCTGAAAAAAATTGTGACGTTCATTTATTGGGTGGAAAACTGCAACGTAAAAATCGTTTTTTATATGGCAGTGGTACAATAAATCAAATCGAAGATATACATTTTGATATAGCATTTTTAGGTGCTGCAGCAATTAGTGAAGATGGGATTTATGTAGTTGATTTTGAGGATTCCTATATAAAGAGAAAGGTAGCAGAAAGAAGTACTTTTGTATGTGTTATAGCTGATGGTGAAAAGTTTTTTAATTCCAGCACGTTTAAAGCCATTTCCTTTGATAGAATAGATTTATTAATAACTACAAAAGAGCCGCCTGAGAATATAGAAAAAAGAATGAAAGACTCAGGAACTGTTATTGAAATAGTGTGATCTTATAAAAAATGAGAATAAATTATTTACGCAATTTATTCTCATTTGACTTAATTAAATTTTATTTTGCTGCTTTATTAGTCCTTTTCTATAAGCATTAAGAAGCATCTTTAAGTCATCTATTTGCTGCTTGAGATTTACACCTACATCAGTATCTTCAACTCTTTTCCTATTTACAACTTGCTCTAGTAAGAGAGTTGTAGATAAGATGTCAGTCTCTTCTTTTATGGCTGCTTCGGTGGATTCGAATGGCTGATGAGATACTAACTGAAGCCCAAAAGAGTTATATATTAACGTATATCCAGCTAGTCCAGTTTTGGGTTGATATGCTTTTGAAAAACCTCCATCTATAACTAGTAGAGTTCCGTTTGCTTTTATAGGACTTTCTCCATTTTTTTCTTCAACGGGCATGTGGCCATTTATTATATGAGATTCAGGTGAGCTAAGCCCAAATTCCTTTAGTATTTTTTTGCAGATATCCTCATTATCTCTTAAGCTAAAATAGGGATCTTTCTTCTCATAATGAGTTTCTTTTTCTTCAATAAAATATTGTTCAAATATTGTCATTCTATCCTTACCAAATAATGGCGAAGAGGCACCACACCACAAATACCACATTATATCTTCTTTATTATCAGAATCATCCTTGTCTTTTGAAAAATAGGCTTCTCTTGCTAGCATATCCAATTTGTTTAAAAGTTCTTTACCTTTATATTCTTTATCAGCTATTTTGACTTTTTTAAAGCTTCCATCTTCATTTAATGGTATAAATCCATGATATAGTAAATTGGAATTAAATTTTAAATATAAACTGCCATTTGAATATAGGAATCGAACATGCTTATTATATTTATCGCTATTAATAAAAGAGGTTTTTAACTTATCAATTAATTCTTTCTCATCATGAGTAAGTTCATATGGATTTTTAGGATCTATAGTAGGAAAAAATGAATCTTTCAGTTTATACGTTTTACCGTTTAAGCTAATAGTTCCTTCGTCATAATTAATTTTATTTAATAAAAGCCGATGATTCATATTAAATTCAGGATGCCTTAAAATCACCTGACCTTCAAGTTTAAATAATATTATAGCTATGGCTTTGTGCATTTGAGCTATTAAATTAATTTCATTAATGCTGTATTTTTTATCACAATCCATCTTAGGTAAGAAGATATTACAGGGATGATCCTTATAAAAATCCATAGAAAAAGTTGCTAGAGGGAGAAGGTTAATTCCGTATCCATTTTCTAAAGTATCCAAGTTAGCATACTTTAGAGAATTTTTTATAACGTTAGCAATACATACGTCTGAACCACAGGCAGCACCCATCCATAAGATATCATGATTTCCCCATTGGATGTCAACAGAATGATATTCAACTAAAGTATCCATAATAATATCGGCACCAGGGCCTCTATCGAATATATCCCCTAAAATATGAAGTCTGTCTATAACAAGTCTTTGTATCAATTTAGAAAGAGCAACTATAAACTCCTTTGATCTATCTGTGTCTATAATAGTTCTAATAATTTGTTCATAATATTCATATTTATCTATTCCTTTAGGCTGTTCATGTAAGAGCTCTTCTATTATGTAAGTAAAATCTTTTGGGAGAGCCTTTCTTACTTTTGAACGTGTATATTTAGAAGAAACATATCTGCATATTTCGATTAATCTATATAAATTTATTTTGTACCAATCATCTATGTTTTCTTCTTGCTTTAATACTATCTCTAGTTTTTGCTCAGGATAATATATAAGGGTTGCTAAACTTTTTTTCTCACTTTGCATCAAACTATTTCCAAAAAGATCTTCAATTTTTCTTTTTATTACTCCTGATGCGTTTTTTAATACATGAATAAAAGGCTCATACTCTCCGTGGATATCAGTTAGAAAATGTTCGGTTCCTTTTGGTAAATTTAAAATTGCCTGAAGATTTATTATTTCAGTAGAAGCTTCATTGATTGTTGGATATTGTTTAGAAAGCAACTCTAAATATCGCAAGTTGTCAGATATTTCATCAGTTGATAGACCGTATTTTTTCATTGTTACATCTCCTTTGTTGCTATTAAGATAATATCTTCTATAACTAATTAAATTATAGAAGAAGGTTTAATAATAAACAATAATATTAATAAAATAAGAGCTTAAAGTAAATCAAGCTCTTATTATCTTATAAATTTATATTTTGCTTATACCAACAAGAATCATAACAGATCTAGGTTCTATCTCAAGTGTCTCTCCAACTTGGAGCATCTGATCAATTGAATCGCTAATGTCTTCTCCAGAAGGCATGGCTGTATTTACAGCAATTCGCCATTCTAAGTATATAGGGAGCTCAGGTAATCTCACATATTGCGTTTCCCAATGCGCATTGATGCAAAGGTACACAATGTCATCTTCTTTTTCTTTTTTATTCCATCCTGCAAACATTATCCCAACTGTTCTAGTACTATCTGACGGATCTAAATACCAAGGTTTTATACCGTGCTTACTAACAGGAGGTAAGCCACATCGTGATTCTTCAATCCTGTCCTTAATAGCAGGATGCCGTTTTCGAAAATTTATCATATTTTTAAAGAAAGTAAATAAATCATGATTCTTATATAGGAGACTCCAGTTTAACCATGAAATTTCATTATCCTGACAATATGGATTATTATTTCCAAACTGTGTATTTCCAAATTCATCTCCAGATAAAAGCATTGGGGCTCCCTGACTTGAAAGAAGAACAGCACAAGCATTTTTTATTAGCTTTCTTCGCAATTTTATTATATTTTCATCGTCAGTTTCTCCTTCAGTACCACAATTCCAACTATTATTGTTGTTTTCACCATCTGTATTATTCCAACCATTTTCTTCATTGTGTTTATCATTATAAGAATATAAGTCATATAAAGTGAATCCATCATGGCAAGTAATAAAGTTTACTGAAGCATTTTTTCCTCTTATATCTGGATTATAGAGGTCATAAGATCCGGTAATTCTTTCAGCAACAGTATCAGCTAATCCTGAATCGCCCTTTAGAAATCTGCGAATATCATCTCTATATTTTCCATTCCATTCACACCATCTTTTCCAAGAGGGAAAACTGCCGACTTGATATAATCCCCCTGCATCCCATGCTTCAGCTATCAATTTTGTATTTGCAAGAATAGGATCAAATGCCAGGCTTTGCAATAGTGGCGGATTATTCATTGGTGATCCATCTTCGTTTCGGCCAAGGATTGAAGCTAAATCAAATCTGAATCCGTCAACACGATATTCTGTAACCCAGTAGCGAAGGCAATCTAAAATCATTCTATGGACTATTGGGTGATTGCAATTTAAAGTATTTCCACATCCGCTGAAATTATAATATTTCCCATCTGGTGTAAGCATGTAATAAACATTATTATCAAACCCCTTAAAAGATATATATGGGCCATACTCATTGCCTTCAGCAGTATGGTTAAAAACAACATCTAAAATAACCTCTATTCCATCTTCATGAAATTTCTTTATCGAAGACTTCAGTTCATCCCCTTCTTTATTACGTTCAATTCCAGCAGCGTAACTGGTGTTTGGAGCAAAGAAACATACAGGATTATACCCCCAATAATCACAAAGCAAATTACCTCTAACATATCGTGCATCAAGCATTTCATCAAATTCAAAAATTGGCATAAGTTCTACAGCATTTATTCCAAGTTCTTTTAAATAAGGAATCTTTTCGGCTAATCCAGCAAATGTTCCAGGATAATTAACTTCTGACGATGGATGCTTAGTAAAGCCCCTTACATGCAACTCGTAAATAATCAAATCTTTCATAGGAATTAAAGGTCTTTTACTGTTTCCCCAATCAAAATCATTAGAGACAACTCTTGATTTATATTGATTTCCACATATTGTTTTTGTTCCCCATACGCTTTGTCCAGCAATCGCTTTTGAGTAGGGATCAAGTAAATATTTACTACTATCAAAAACTAATCCTCTTTCAGGTATATATGGGCCGTCCACACTATATGCATATTCGAATTCTTCAATATCTAATCCAAGTACTATCATAGAGTATACATTACCTATTCGATAGTATTCAGGAAAAGGAATGACAGCATAAGGTTCGCACATAGCAGGCTTAAATAAGAGTAGTTTACATGATGTTGCGTTCTGAGAGTGGATAGTGAAGTTAACACCTCCCGGTATAACTACTGCACCATTTTCTAGATAAAATCCAGGGCGAATTTTAAATCCCTCAAATTCGTCCGTGGGGATTAAATTTTTCTGGAGTGTTTTTACAAATTCATCGAAATTTACAGTATTTTTTAAGGTATTTATATCTAGTTCTATATTCTCAGCAATTGAAAATTTAGAAGTATCCATAATATATTTTCCTCCTTAATATTATTAGGACCCTCTTAGTTTTATTATATTAGGATGCATATGCTTTTAATCGATAAATGAAATAATTATTTAATTATTACTTAAATTATTGTATCGAAATTCAAATTTATATGCTTTTAACTAATGTAAGTTGGAAATATAGGATTAAGATATTTAAGTTGTGGTATAATTTTTATATGAACTATTAATTGCATAAAATTGGCTATATAAAAAATAATTTCCGATATAGGTAAAGTATATTATAGATAATAAACAAAATATGGAATATTTTATATAAAACAAATGGAGAAGCTATATACACTATAAGATTTGGGAATGAGGGGGAATTAGATGACTAAAAAAATAATTTACAGCTTACTTATTGTAGCAGCGGTAGTTTCTGCAATACCAAAAGAAGTTTCAGCAGAATGGAAGCATAATAATACTGGTTGGTGGTATGAGGAAGGAAAATCTTATAGTACTGGTTGGAAACAAATAAATGGGTCGTGGTACTATTTTGGTAATGATGGTTATATGAAGACCGGATGGATTTTAGATAAGGTTTGGTGGTATTATTTACAGGATAATGGTGCTATGGCATCTGGAAAAACATCAATTAAAGGAAAGGAGTATAAGCTTGATAATAGTGGGAAATGGATAAATAATGCTCTTCCTAATAGAAATGTTAATATGAACATTAGCAGGCCTCCTTCAGAGGAAAAAATGACTACAATCACAGATTTTAGCTTGTTTGAGGAAAATGGAAATGAGTATTTTAAAATTCAAGATAGCTATTATCTAAAAGGTGTATGGAATATAGATGGTAATATATATATTTTTGATGAAAATGGTGTGTTGCAAAAAGGCGAATATACGTCAGAAAGTGGCAGAAAATATAGCTTGGGAGAGGATGGCAGAGTTATAGAATGTCTTAGTGATAAAAATTATAATTTATGTACAGAATATGCACTGACTACTAAATCAACTACAGAAAACTATGAGGTTAAATTAGATGATAGCAATATGCTTACTATAACTGATGTCAATTCGGATGAACCAGAAAAGGATGGAGTAAGAATTGAAGATGGAACAGGTTATAAATTAGACAATACTAAACCAAAGGCAACTATTAAGGAAAACACTTTATATTGTAGAACTAATCAAGCTATAGATTTAGGAATGATAAAAGTAAGTAGTGTAGATGACAAAAGTTCATCATTTCCTAATTTAATAGTAATGTCTAATAGTGAAGATGATAATATTGCCGTTTCAGGAATAAATTTAAGTTTGGAGGATGGATTTTTCAAAGAGATTCATCCAACAGTTATTGCATACAAAGCAGGAAAAACTACTATTACAATAAATGTTAATGGAATCAAGACTTCGTTCGATGTAATAGTTACTGAATAATTTTCTACACTAATATGTAAGGTTAATATTTTTATAATTGTTATGTTTAGTATATATAGAATATTACATTAAAATATAAACTCAAATAGAAGAATTGAGTAATGTATATATAAGTATTAATACAAGCTTAAATAAAAAAGAAAATAGATATGCTATTTTGACTAGTTACACAATTTTAGTAACTAGTCATTTATGGTTTTGAAGAGGAGATTACTTGCCAATTAAATTTTTCTCATATTCCTCTATCATTTTTTTTGTCATCAATCCTCCAATTGGTCCACCTACACGACCATTTAACCTTGATGACTTATTTCCTTTATAATTATCATTAAGTTCTATGCCAAGTTCATTTTCAAATTCTATTTTTAGCTTATCTAGTTTTGCTCTAGCTTCTGGAACTAAAGGCCTTCTGCTCATAATTTAACACCTCCATATCAGTATTAGTTTTATAAATTTATAGTAAAATATACTTAATAAATTATTGAATTTAACTGAAGGGATATTCTGGAAAATTAATACAAAGGAGAATTTTAATAATTTTTTTACAAGTATTTGCATAGATTAAAATTTGTAAGAGTGGTTAATATATTAATGCCAAACAAAATCATAGATTAAGGGAGGTAGATTAAGATGGCTTCAAGAAATAAAACTTTAGTTCCAGAGGCAAAAGTAGGTTTAAACAGATTAAAAACTGAGGTAGCTTCAGAAATTGGGTTAAATGACTATGAAAACATTGATAAAGGGAACCTTTCTTCAAGACAAAATGGTAGTGTTGGCGGAGAAATGGTTAAGAGAATGATAGAGAGTTACGAACAAAGTCTCTAGAAATAGATACTTAATGTTTTAACTCAGTTCTTCAATTACCATCCATCCTAAATGAAAGCTAGTAGAATATAGTTAATTACTATTTATTCTACTAGCTTTTTTATTGTATATGAATCTATATTCAAATGAAATCTATGGAAAATAAAAGAGAATAAAAGAAATAGGAAGCATAGATGAGATTCTGAAAAATAATGAAAATAAAATGAGATAGATGGCAGAAAATTTGTATGGAATTACTTTACAATATGGTATAAAATGTAAAATAAGGTGATTAAACATATACTCAAAGGAGTTGAATAATATGTTATATTTATATACTATATCAATAAAGTTAAGTTGTTTATCCTTAATATTGCTATTATTTAGGCTAATTTTAAACAAGAATAATATTAATATTTTTGGTAACAAGGAAAAAAGAGGTCTATTGATAACCATACTTGTTATTAGTATTGTACCAATAATTAATATATTTTTTGCAGTTTCAAGTATATATGCGTCAATTTTTATGAAAAAGGAAAAATTTATAAAATTCATCAATGAATAGCTTTAGTAGAATCTAAGGCTATTCATTGATGAATTTATTACCTCTATAAACTACTAATAAAAAGTATATGAGGATTTTTCATCATAAAGTAATTATAAATTTGTTTAGGAAAATAATTTCTAAGTATGAAATTATTCATATATATGACAACAATATTACAATATTATTATATATTGTATAAGATTTATATAAGCGTATTTTATCTTTCTCAGTTACAGATATAATATTTATAAGAAGTTTAAGATTAATTAAATTATGTATAGATGATTAACCTGGAGGAGATGAGTCTAATGAAAATTAGATATATGTTATCGGAATTATGGATTGCGTTTGGTTTTCCAATTATAGTTTTAGGAATTATAATTTTAGTATATTACTTTTCTAAAAAGATAATGAAAAAGAATATGTTTTTTTATAAGATATTTAGATACATAAAAATATCATCTTGCATCATATTTATTTGTTTTATAATAATAGAAGCTTTAATAATAAATTATCCAAAGTATAATCGAAATAGTGACGATTATATTATTGTACTTGGCGCAGGACTTGATAATGGAGGAGTTCCTAATTTAATACTTCGGGAAAGACTTGATATTGCTATAAAATGTATGAAAGAAAATTTAGCTCAGTATATCGTTTTATCCGGAGGACAAGGTGCAGATGAAAGTACATCAGAGGCACAGGCCATGAGTGAATATTTACAGGCTAAAGGGATAGAAAAAAACAAGATAATATTAGAGGATAAATCAAGAGATACTAATGAAAATTTAAAATATTCTAAAGAAAAGATTGAAGAATTTAGCAGCAGATCAATAAGTGACATTAAAGTAAAAATAGTGACAACAGACTTTCATGCTTTTAGAAGCAGTATTTTAGCAAAGAAGAATGGTTATAAAAATTTTGATAATTATTCCAGCACTATGCCTTGGTATTTTGTACCTTCAACATATGCTAGGGAATCCATTGCAGTTATTAAGAGTATATTGCTTGACAAATAAATGAGTGATTGTGAAATAATTACACTACAACAGGGTTTATAAATTTAATTTATAACAACAAACGATTACAAGCACAAGATATACATAATTAATATATAATAATATAAAGGATTATATATTTAGTTAGAAGGGGATAAGTATGTTGGCGGTAGTTATTTTGGTTTGCATTGTATTAATTGCATGTAATGCTTTTTATGATACGGATGAAAGTTGAAAAATAAAAATCGTCAAGCAAAATTAGACTAACTGTATAAAACTAAATTGGATTTTTTTAAAAACTAATCAGATATAATTTAAGGCTATCTATTCATTAAGATAGCCTTTTTGTGTTTATAGAAATTAAGAATTAACATGGTAACTTGATTACAAAAGTAGATCCTTTTTTACATTGACTATATACCTCTATTTCTCCACCACATAAGTCAACAATTCTTTTTACTAGTGCTAATCCCAAACCATTACCTTCAGAAGAATGTGATTTATCGCCTTGATAAAACTTATCAAAGATATGCTTTTGTGTATCTTCGTTCATACCTATGCCATTATCTGAAATGCTTGTTGTAATCCAGTTTTTATCTTTCTTTAAAGTGCATCTAATAGTACCATTTTCAGGTGTGAATTTTATTGCATTACTAAGTATGTTTATCCATACTTGCATCAACAGTTCTTCATTTCCATGAAAAGTAATTGAGTCTAAATCTATATCTAAGTCAATATTTTTATTTGACCATTTGGATTCTAAAAGCAATAGAGTTTGTCTTAGCTGCTCATCTAATTTGAATTTACTTCTTTCTGCTATTATATCTTGATTCTCTAATCTTGAAATCTGTAATATGCTGCCAACTAAGCTTGATAGCCTTTTTGTATTATTTAATATTTTATCTGTATATTTAGACTTTTCTTCTTTACTTAGATTGTTATCCTGTAGCAAAGTTGTGTAACCTTCAATAGATGCAAGGGGAGTCTTAAATTCATGCGATACATTAGCAATAAAGTCGCTTCGAAAGGTTTCTATGTTGTTTAGCTCGTCTACCATAATATTAAAGTTCTGAGACATTTTTTTTAGCTCTTCAACGTAGTAATACTTATCTTCATCTAATTTGATATTAAAATTACCTTTTCCGACTTCCATAATTGCTTCGCTAAATTTTACTAGTGGAGCTAATATTTTTTTACCTATTATAGCTGATATGGTTGTCCCAACTATTATACTAATTATAGATAGATCGATAATTGGCCAAAGAAACTTATTAGCTTCCGAAGAGAAATTTGGATGAAAGATTATGGCTAAAATTGCAGTAAGCACTGATGATACAAACATTATTGAAAAAATAATAAATGAAAAGACTAAGCCTAATTTTAAATTTGGTTTATCATTCATAATTTTTTACCACCTTATATCCGAGTCCTCTTACAGTCAAGATATCAAAATCTATGTTATTTTTAAAGCGATCACGCAAACGGTTAATATGTACATCTACTGTTCTTATATCAGTTTCAGAATCAAGCCCCCAAAATTCATCCATAAGTTCTTGTCTTGTGAATATGCGATTAGGATATGAAATAAGCTTATATAGAATATAAAATTCCTTTTGTGGAAGGACTGTTGCCTCACCATTTTGATATACTGATAAGGAATCATATTCAAGCATGGTATCACCAACGATTTGCTTTCTTTCACTAATAATCTGAGCTCTTCTAAGTAATGCACCTACTCTTAACACCATTTCGTTAACATCAATTGGTTTAACCATGTAGTCATCAATTCCAAGAAGAAAACCACGTTGCTTATCCTGAAAGCTTTCCTTAGCTGTAATCATTAATATAGGTAGATTAAATTGAGCATCACGAATAGATTTTATTAGTTCAAAACCATCCATATTTGGCATCATGATATCAGAAATAATTAAATCAATATATTCCTTATCCAAAACATTAAGCGCTTCGATTCCATCTTTCGCACTAGTAGTTTTATAGCCATTTTTAAGTAAAACAGTTGAAAATAATTCTCTTAACTCTTTGTCGTCTTCTACAATCAAAATATGAAACATTTGGATACCTCCCTCGTATGCACTAATTATACTTTTTTTTATCTATGTTTAAAAGTATCATATTTATATATCAATTCAAGTATTTAATTATATATAAAATATTTACTGTAATAATTAAATTTGAAATAAATAGAAAAGTTTAAATTCAGTTAATAATTCTATGATACACTCCATATTAAAATAACATAAGTAGCAAATGATAGCTATAGATAAATAATAATCCAAACAATTTTAGGCTGATATGTTTTGTAAATCATAAAAATTAAGATATTTTTTAGGTTACAAACAAAGTATAAAAATTAAAAGTATGGTATTATTTTCATGTACATATAAAATGTTTCAATGATTTATTTGCATGTGAATCATTGACTGTCTGGTCGGTCATTTAAATAAAGTGTGAATATAATGAGTCAGTAATTTATTGTAATACAGTATTTTTATAAGTGAGGTGATTTTTTTGGCAAGATTGAAAAATAAGGAAAATGAAATTCTTGCCGCTGCAATAGACATATTTTTTAAAAAAGGTTTTTCGGGAACTAATATGCAGGATATTGCAGACAAGGCACAGATAGGTAAGGGTACAATATATGAATACTTTAGAAGTAAAGATGATTTATTTGTACAAGCTTTGAAGTACGACCATAGAAATTTCACTATAAATGCAAACCAGAAGATATCACAAGAAGAATCATTTCTTAAAAAGCTAGGAAAGCTTATAGAATTAACTGAGCATGCTATTATAGAAAGGGCTGGAAGGATAAGTTATTATATAACAAATGAGATTTCAGAATTAAATCCTGAAGCAAAACGTGATCTTGAAAATTTTATAAAAGATATAAAAAGAAATGGAAAAAATATTACATACAATATTCTAAAGCAAGGTATCGAAGAGGGGGAGGTAATGGATACAGGCATAGACATTGATTTTGCTACAAATGTTATAGGAGGAATGGTGGCATTACATTGTCATCGGACTTGTCATGAAAATTATTATTCAGTAGAACAAAGAAGAGAGGAAAATGAAAAGCTGATAAATTTTATTATGGGTGGAATTGGTGCAAAGAAAAATTAAATTTATAATATATAAATTAACAAAATAAACTATATGTTTACGGATTAGGAGTGTGAAACATGAAAAATGTAAAAAAAATAGTTATATATGCTGTAATTGTTATAGCTGTAATAGGTTGTGCTGCAGTAGCTAAAACTAAGTTATTCACAGCTAAAAAACAAGCAACCACTGCTGTTGCAGCTAGTAAAACAGCTGTTGAAGCGCTGGTAGTGAAATCAGAGGAAAAAAGTTTAGGGGATTCATATAAAGCAACCTTAGAAGCCTATCAGCAAGGGATTATAACTAGTAAGATAGCAGCGAAGGTTGTCAATGTGTCTGTTGAAAATGGACAATATGTGAATGCTGGTGATACTATAGCTACGCTAGATGACCAAGATATACAAAATAGTATAAAAACCGCACAAGCTCAGGTGCAAGTTAGTGAGCAACAACTAAATTCAACACAACAGCAACTAAATTCATCGCAGGTAACGCTGCAAAAATTGCAAATTCTTATGGATGATGCACAGCGTAATTATGACAGGCAAAAGACACTTTTTGATGGAGGTGCTATATCAAAAACAGATCTTGAGTCATCTGAAAAAGCTCTAAACACTTCTAAAGCAGATTATAGTTCAGGATTAGCAAGTATTGAATCGGCAAAAGCAAGCATTGAAAGTTCAAAAGCAAGTTTAGAAGCACAAAAAGTAAATTTGCAAAAGGCTCAAAGCGATTTAGCTAACACAGTGATTAAAGCTCCTATAAGTGGCGTAATAAGCGATAAAGTTTTAAATGTAGGGCAGATGGCATCTCAGGGAGCAGCTCTTGCAAAGGTTAATGATATATCCTCTGTATATGCAACAATACAAGTACCGCAAGAAAAAATAGGAGGAGTACAGATAGGTCAAGCTGCAACAATTACAGTAGATGGAAGTGATAAAACTTATAATGGAACTGTTCAAACTATAGATTCAGCTGCAGATGCTACAACTAGAGTATTTAATTGTAAAATAAAAATAGATAATAGTGATAAATCATTACTGCCTGGTATATTTGCAAAGGCTCAGCTTATTAGTGATCAAAAAACACAGGTTTTAACTGTTCCAATTAATGCTTTAGTTGGTAATGAAGGGGATTATTCTGTTTTCATAAATGATAATGGAACAGCTAAAAAACAAAAAGTAACTATTGGAGAAACAAATCAAAACAGTGTTGAAATAACAGATGGCATTAAAGATGGAGATCAAGTAATTTGCACAAATACAAGTACTATTCAAGATGGTAGTGAAGTAGACGCAGCTATAAAGGAAGATAATAATTCAGATAAAGCAGCTTCTGAACAAGATGGCAGTGCAGACGATGCAACAACTAAATAGGAGGGATAATAAATGAATATAGCAAATATTAGCATTAAAAGACCCGTATTTATATCAGTTATAATGATTGTCCTTACTATATTGGGGTTTGTATCTTACAAAAAATTAGCACTTAATGATATGCCAAACGCTGATTTACCATATGTTTCAGTAGTTGTTACAGAGAATGGGGCAACACCGGAAGAAATTGAAAGTAAAATAACAAAAAAAGTAGAAGATTCAGTACAACAAATTTCTGGAGTTCAAAATATAACTTCAAGTGTAAGCTCAGGAATGTCACAAACTGTTATAGAATTTGACTTGAGCAAAGATAGTAAGGTTGCTGCACAAGAAGTTAGAGATAAGATTTCAAGTGCTCGAGGACAGTTACCAACTGATATCAATGATCCAGTTGTCTCAAATTTTGATATGTCAGCAACATCAATCATATCTATAGCTGTTTATGGTTCAAGTGATAATCAAGAAATGGCAGACTTTGTAGATAATACTTTAAAAACAAAGTTATATACAGTATCTGGTGTTGGAGCAATAAATGTATCTGGTGAGGATACAAGGGAAATTCACATAAAGCTAGATAATAATAAATTATTACAATATGGCCTTACATCAAGTGCTGTAGTAAATAGTATTAGAAATGATAATATTGATCAATCCACTGGAAAAGTTACAGATGGAGATAATGAGATATCTATTACAACAACTAGTAAAATACAAAAAGTAGAAGATTTTAAGAATATTTTAGTATCTAATAAAAATGGCACAGAAATTAGGATAAGGGATATTGCAACAGTTGAAAATGGGATTGAAGAGAGAAAAAGTCAGGCTTATTATCAAGGCAATCCATCAATTGGTATTGATATAGTTAAGCAATCTGGTGCTAATACGGTAGAAGTTGCTAAAGACGCTAAAGCAGCATTAGAACAAGTTAAAGCTTCACTACCTAAGGGCATGCATGCTGATATTGTTAGTGATAATTCAACATCTATACGAGATACAGTAGATGATGTTATGAATACTATCATAGAGGGATGTATATTAGCAGTTGTTATTGTATTCTTGTTCTTAAATGAATGGGAAAGTACACTTATAAGTGCATCATCTCTTCCAATATCTATAATAACTACGTTTGTATGTATGAAAGAGATGAACTTTACACTAAACACTATGTCTCTAATGGCATTATCACTGGCAGTAGGACTTTTAATTGATGACTCTATAGTTGTTATAGAAAACATTGTACGACATTTGCATATGGGAAAACGTCCAATTGAAGCAGCTAAAGATGCTACGTCAGAAATCGGATTTGCAGTAATTGCAACAACTTTAGCTGTTATCGCTGTATTTTTACCTTTAGCAATGATAGAAGGAATTATTGGAAAGTTTTTCATAGAATTCTCACTTACAATTGTTTTTAGTATGGCGGTTTCATTATTTGTATCATTTACTCTTGTACCGATGATGTCTTCTAGAATGCTTAACTCAGAAAGAAGAGAGAGTAAAACATTTGTTGGTAAGTTTTTCAAGGGGTTTAATAGTAAATTTGATACATTAGCTGAAAAATATTCACATTTATTAGCTTATCTTCTTCATAAAAGATTAATAGTTTTAGCTGTTTGTGGGGTTATGTTTATAGCAAGTCTTGCCCTTATTCCATCATTAGGTTTTACTATGATACCTATAACTGATAAAGGACAGATAACTGTTAGTGCTAACTTTGATTCTGGCATAACGTTAGATACTGCAAGTCAAGAGACTAAACAGATTGAAGAGATAATTAAGAAGAATCCAGAAGTTCAATATTTATACTCAACAGTTACTAATAGCAAAGCAACAGTTAACATTACATTGGTAGATAAGAAACAGCGTAAGATCACCTCAAGAGATATGGCACAAAAACTTGGAACCGATCTAAAGGTACTACCTGGAATGGAGGTTACAGCATCAGCCGCATCTATGGGTGGAGGAGGCGGAGGCTCTTCTAAAGATGTAACGTATGACCTTGTTGGTAGTGATAGAGCAAAAGTTCAAGCTTTTGCAGAAAAAATGAAAGCAGAGATTGCTAAGGATCCTCAGGCAAGCGATGTAGGTGTTAATACTAACTCAGGTACACCGGAAGTAAAGATGACTGTAGATCGTGATAAGGCAGCCGATTTAGGCGTTAATAGTTCAGATGTTGCAAGCACTTTGGCTACATTATTTAATGGGTCAACTGTAACTAAATATGATGGTGGAAAAGATAGATATGATGTTAAGGTAATGTTACAAGATGGTGAGCGTAAAAATCTTAATAACCTAGATGGAATTTATGTTTCTGGTTCAAATAATAAGCTGGTTCCTATAACGGATGTAACTAAAAAAGTTGTTGGGACAACTTCTTCAACATTACACAGATACAATAAACAGGCACAAGTTGAACTTTCTTGTAATGTAAAAAGTTTGGCTACAGGTACTTTCAAAGATAAATATTTAGCTAAGATAAAAAGTGAATTGCCACCAGGAGTTTCATTATCTGTTGGAGGATCAATGGGAAGCATGCAGAAGAGTATGGATAGTTTAGTGCAAAATGCAGTTTTATCAGTTCTTCTACTATATTTGGTTATGGCAGCTCAATTTGAAAGTTTTGTTGATCCTATAGCTATAATGTTTGCTTTACCACTTGCTATGATTGGAGCAATAATAGGATTATTTGCTGGTGGAAGTCAATTAAGTATGATAGCCATGATAGGTATCATAATGCTTATGGGACTCGTTGCTAAAAATGGTATCTTGCTGGTTGATGCTGCGAAAGAAAGGATTAAGGAGGGAATGCCTCGAAATGAAGCATTAGTCCAAGCTGGGCTTGTAAGATTGCGCCCTATAGTTATGACTACTTTAGCTATGATATTTGGTATGATTCCTACAGCAATAGCTACAGGAGCAGGTACTGAAATGCGTAAGCCGATGGCACAAGCAGTAATTGGAGGATTAATCACTTCAACAATATTAACATTATTTGTAGTTCCAATAGTTTATACAATACTTGATGGATTACAGAGGAGATTTGCAAAAAAAATTCGTAGAAAAAAATCAACTCCAATTGATAGTGAGTCAAATGTAAGCATATAACAAAGAAATAACTAATATTAATAAGATCATACTAAAATTAAGTTTTAGTATGATCCATATATAAAGTGTATTAGTTTAAATACAAAGTTCAGGAGTAAATCCTAAATTATGACTACATTTACTAAACAATAAAATTGTAGTAAAATAAAGCTACAACAGAAAAATAATCTAGTAAATAAAAAGAGAATTCGAATTTATATTAAAATAAATATTAATGAAGAGGAGATTTATACATGAGAAAAAATATAAATAAGATAATAGCATTTGCAATAGGGATTAGTGTTATGAGTGGTAGCGTTGTACCAGCACTTGCAGCAGATTCAACTCAACAAACAACTACTAGTACAAGCACTGCAACAAATTCACAAATCGTAAACGGAAAGCAACTGCTTACTTTAGATGAAGCTATAAAAGAGGCAATTAGTATAAGCGAGGTATTACAACTTGATACTAGTAAAATAACTTACCAAGATAAAACTAATGACATAAATGAAGACTTGGATGATTATAAAGATGTTAGCGGAGATGATGAAGACTTTAATGATGATACTAGAGAGGCTAATGCAAATAAAGCTAGGCAGCAAAGGGATTTTGATCAAGATGCTTTAATTCAAAAAGTTACTAAAGCATATAATAATATCGTTACAAGTCAATTGAAAATAGATAAAGCCGGAAAAGAATTGCAAATTAAAAACAAGACATTAAACGATGCAAAACTCAAAAGCAGTCTAGGAATGGTAACATCAAGTGATTTGAAATCAACTGAACTTGAAATTCAAAATTTACAAATAACACAGAAAACAAGTGAAAATACATTAAAGGACGCTGAATATAGCTTTAAAGTATTGACAGGTAAGGATGTAACACAATATACTTTGGAACAAGATATTCCTTATGAAACATTAAAAATAGATGGATCTATAGATACTTACCTAGATAAAGTTATAGATAACTATTTAAAATATAGGGAACAAATACTTAAGCTTAAGAAAGATCATTATTATGATTCCGATAATAAAATAAGTGACGGCGATGTAAGTGATGCAAAAAAAATAACAGATGAAGCTCAAGAACCTAAATTAAGTGATTATAACGGAAATATTGAAGCTTATCTCACAGATTACAATAAATATCAAGCTGCTAAAAGTGCATATGCAAATGCCATATCGGCACGTTTAACTTATTTAGGTAATAGACTTAGTGTAGATCAAGAACAAACAAGTATAGATGAGGACAAAAAGAACTTTAAAAATCAACTAAGAACACTTTATACAAATCTTATTACAGCACAAGATAATATTAATTATATTAAGCAAAATATAGAATTAAGCAACAAGAACCTTAGTGATGCAAAACTTAAATATGACTTAGGAATGATAACTGAATCTGCTTATAATTCCCAAGTTTTGAGCAGTGAAGATCTAAATATTCAATTAAGAAGCCAAATTGATGCTTATAACACGCTAAAGCAAGAAATTCAAAAACCTTGGATAGCATTTTCAGGAGCACAATAGAATTAATATAAAGAACATTTATAATACTTAAATAAATATTAGATTAGTTACAAATCTGATGGTTAAAATAAAACATATTAATTTAAATTTCAGATCTTTAGAGAGCTAAAGACTTCAAGAATATATTCATACTAATTACCATATTAATAAAAGTAATTAGTATGAATTATTATAATATATAAAAGTTCAGTGGAATTAAGACAGTACAAACTAAGTTTAGATTATAATATTTAGTTTGTTTTTTTTATTAATGGTGGAAAATGTTAAATAAAAAAGGGAGAATTTTAGGGTGGAAATTAAAGAAAAAATTTTAAAGTCATCTATCAAATTATTTATGGAAAATGGTTTTTTTGAAGTATCTATTAGAGATATTTTTAAACAAATTAACATAAATAAAAGTGCTTTTTATAAGTATTTTAAAAGTAAAGATGAGCTTATATATAAAGTGATAGAAGAATTTTGTTCTCCATACTTTGATGAAATTATAGGCGCTACCAATTTATGTAATGAATCCACAAAAAAAAAGCTGAAAACAATTTTTATAAAATATTGTGGAATAATACCATATTTAAAAAAGATTCTAAATATAAATAGATTTAATTATATTGCTGTCACATTTATAACAATTGAAGGATTAAAAAGTTATGAAAATAGAAATCTAGTAAATGATTTTAACCATATATTATTAGAAGGAATAGACAATGTTGTAGAAGAAGGAAAGGAATTAGGCGAGATTTTGCCAGAAATTGATTCTCTATCAACATCAAAGAGTATTGTGTCGATGTTGCAAAGTTCTATGGTACTTTGGGCAATGAATCAAAATATCGATATAAATTTATTATTCAAAACTAATTTTAAATATTTATGGAAAAGTATCGGAGTAAGTTGAATTTAAATCAATTTTAAAGCAATAACTATATTTAAAGAGAGAGTCTCTTTAAATATAGTTATTATCATTTATTTAGCAATTTTTAGTTTTTCTCATAAAATCTTCTGAGTTTACAATAAACCTTATATGAGAACCTTTTCCGATAGTACCTTGGTCATCACTTGCTTCCACATCAAAAAATAATTTTTTTCCATCTACTTTTGTAAGAGTAGCTTTGCATTTTATATTTGCGCCAATTGGAGATGATTTAATATGTTTGACACTCATATCAATTCCCACTGTAGTATAGCCACTTGGAAGTTCCTCTATTACTAAACTTTTTGATGCATTTTCCATTAGAGCAATCATAGCAGGGGTTGCATAGACTTCTAGATCACCTGATCCCATTTTTATAGCTGTTTCATTTTCTGTAACTTTAAACTCTTTGATATATGAAGTACCTTCAGTTAAATTAAATTCCATCTAACACCACTTCTCCTCTCAATAAATATAGATTCATTATTAAATATGTTTCATTATAATAATTTTATAGTACTAAATATTTTCATACTTTTCAAGAATAATAAAAATTGGTAAGGATTAAGAAAAAGATTGTAGTTTTTTAAAGAGAGGTTTTTAATATTAAAATAAAACATTTTTTTGATATTTATGGTTTTAAGTATAAATTGTTTTAAAGTTAAAAAGGAAAGTTTATGAAAATTAAATATGAAACATAATAAAAAAGTGAGTAAGAAACTAAACCAATTATATTTCAAAGGTTTATTAGAAATTGTTAACAAAAAATAACTAGCAGATTAAATTCTACTAGTTATTTTTTCTATATGCACACGTAAATATTTACTATTAATAAGTTGTATATATTAAAAATATAATTTTATCGCCTCAATTTATCTTCGTAAATATCTCTGTTAGAAGATGGAGGAGTTACACGAACATATGCATATTCAGGAGCTTTATACCCTGGACCATATATCAAAAATTCGATAATTTTCTTAGCAAAAGCCTTAGAGAGTATTTTTTTCATTTAACATCACTCCTTACCTATATGTTACATTAATTATATTGGAATATTCGGAAAATTGCAACATTTTATTAATAAATAATAATTATTATCCAGTATAATACATTTTTTTGTAGAATAAAAAAGCATAATAGTTTTTTATTCCACTCTTATTATAAATCTATGTTGTATAGGTTAGATTTATTAATTTTTTCCTATAGTAAATTTTATTTATGCCACTAGATGATAAATAGCGAGTATAATTCCAATGATGATTTATTAAAAGAAGAAATTAGAGAGTTACATAAGAATGTAACTTCTATTATTTCCCTCCATATCCATAGTAAATCAATTGATTGAAAATGACATTAATTGTATAATTTTAGATGAGTTGATTTGAAGCGGATTAAAAAATAACTAAGTACTTAGTGAGAATTAAAAGGAGACTGATCCATGTGAATATTAGAAAGAAACTTACTTCGTTTATACTAGTTTTTTTAATTAGTATAAGTTTTGGACAAGTATTAAATGTACAAGCTGCAACTGCTGATTCAACAATAATATCTAGCAATGCTGTTAACAAGCCATCAGAAGAAATTCCTAATCCAGGTATACCTGAAAATAAGCCTAATGAATTAAATATTATTTATAAATATAGTACCCAAGATATTGAAAATAGTGATGATGGAAAAGTTAATATAACATCAACTATTGGGTGGAAAAAAGAGAATGGATACTGGTATTACTATAAATCCGATAGTACAAGAGCAACTGGGTGGATAAAACCAGATAACAAGTGGTATTATTTAAAATACGATGGAAGAATGGTAACAGGATGGTTTAATGTTAATGGCATATGGTATTATTTAGATCAATCAGGCAGTATGGTTACTGGTTGGAGTAAATTAAATAATGTTTGGTATTTCTTAAACGGTTCAGGGGCAATGGTGACAGGACTAAATAAAATAGATAATAAAATTTATATGTTTTATAGTAGTGGCGCCATGGCTACAGGATGGTATAAATCAGGTGATAATTGGTATTACTCTAGCAGTAGCGGAAGTATGGCAACAGGATGGATTAAAGATAATGGAACTTGGTATTATTTATATGATACTGGTGCAATGGCTAAAGGATGGGTTAATATTGATGGAAAGTGGTATTATTTAAAATCTAGTGGAGCAATGTCAACAGGATGGATAAATTCTGGAAGTGATACTTATTATTTAGATAAATCATCTGGGGCTTTAGTTACAAATTCTACAATAGATGGTTATAAAATTGGTTCTGATGGCAAGAAGATAGGGCCAGGAAATCCAGTCAATAATAATTCTAATACTTTACTAAAAGGGATAGATATTAGTCACTACAATGGGGACATAGATTTTAAAAAAGTTAAAGCTTCAGGAATCCAATGTGTATACATAAAAGCCACAGAAGGGACAACCTATGTTGATAATTATTTAGGAATTAGTTATAATGGAGCTCAAAATGCAGGATTAAAGACAGGTTTTTATCACTTTTTAGTTGGGACAAGCTCTCCTGAGACTCAAGCACGTAATTTTTACAATAGCATAAAAGATAAGAAGAATGACTTGAAGCCAGCTTTAGATATAGAAAAAGATGGATTTGATGTCATGGGTTATGCATTAAGGTTCATAGATGAATTTAAGAAATTAAGTAATATGGACATTTGTATATATACATATTCAGATTTTATAAAAAATAATTTAGATAGCAGATTATCTAAATATACATTATGGGAAGCAAACTATTATAAGAGCCCATTTAATTTACCAGCTAATAGTATATGGAATTCTAGAGCAGGACATCAATATACAGATAAAGGTGTTATCGATGGGATTTATGGAGATGTAGACTTAAATGAATTCACACAAGATATTCTTAATAATTAAAGGTTTTACTCAAAAAGCAAGCAAACCAGTTTAAAAGAAAAGCTATCCTTAAAGGATGGCTTTTTTTATATGCCTCAAAACGAAAAATTATTTATTATAATCAATTAATATTATTGCAATAGAATTTTTTTACCAATGAATAAAGTAATTTAATGAAAGTTTTCACCATAATATTGTAACTTTTTTGTAACGCTTTTAGTTTAAAAACATTTTATACTTTAGGTAAGATACAGAAAATACTAAAGTATATATTTTTTGAGCTTCTAAGTAGATTAATTATATACAAAAAATAACAAAAATTAGTTAGGAGAATAATTATGATAAATAAAATTGAAAAGAGATTTAAACTATTGTTTTCAGCGGCCATAATAGGTGTTATCATTATAAGTTCTGCAAGCATAGTTGGATGTAGTCCTAAAAAGTCGTCTGAAATAGATCTTGAAAATAAAGAAGTGTCAGTTGAGAAAGTTTCAGAAAATAGCAATCAAACAGAAGGTGAAAAGATATCAGAAGAAGTAGTTAGTATTGAAAAATCTAGTAATAATGAGGATAATAAAGAAATAGTAGCTTCACAAGTAAAAAAGAAAAATGATTCAGTAAAAATAATTGAAGATAGCAAGTCTATGGATGCCTCAAAGTCGGATAATGGAAAGAATAATTTTACAGAATATATGAATCTATTAGATTTGAGTAAAGAAAAACTTATAAGCACATTAAATGAAAAGCCAAGTTCTATCGGAGAAGGTGGAGTGGAATTTAAAAAAGCCGGTATTAGAGTTTGGTTTGATCAGAAAAATAATGATAAGGTAGAGCAAATCTTTATTATAAGAAATGACTTGAATTTAAATGGTGTAAAGATTGGTGATAAGATAAGTAGATTTAAAGAAGTTTTTGGGAATCCAGTCAGTGATAAAAATGGAGACGCACATTTTAAGTATAACAATATATTTTTATCTGTAAATTATGATGCAAACACAGGACAAACCTATGCGATATATATTTAAAAAAATGATTTTTAGTAAATTGAAAACAACTTTCTTATTTTAAAATTATAGGATAATGCTACAAGGCAAGCATTGAAGCACAGGCATTTAATGAAAAATACAATAAAAACGTATAGTTAACATAAGAGCTAAAAATTATGGATATGAAGTAATTATATATTATAGATAAGGTAACACTAAATAATAACAGAATGAAAAATGGGGTGTATATGTTATGAGAAAATATGCAAGAGTTATAATACTGATTATTTCTTTAGGGAGTATTATAACAGGCTGTGGGAATGTTGTAAACGCAACTAGCTTAATTCAAGCCCCCATGCTTGCAAGTGTGCAAGAAAACGAAATTAATAAAGAGCTAAAAGAAATTTTAACGCCTGGCAGTGAATTCTTAGTCCCTAAGAATTCACAAGAAAAACAAAGTATTTTTATAGATGATGTTGATAAAGATGGTAAAAATGAAGCGTTTGTATTATATAGGGATATGAAAGAAAATAGACAAGTTCATCTATTAGTGCTTAAGGAAGAAAATGAAAAATGGAATAAAATACTTGATGTAGCTACTAGTTTTAATATTATTGATTATTTTAGTCTTAAAGATCTTGATGGAGATGTGAAAAAAGAAGTGATTTTAGGTGTTTCAGTATCAGATTCTGAACCAAGTAAACAGTTATTTATATATGAATTGAATGGAAAAGAATTAGTTAATAAAGTTAATCGTACTTACGAATGGATAGATATATCGGATTGCAATGAAGATAATAAACCTGATGTTATAATAATTGATGGAGAAATAGGCAAATCAAAAACAGCAGAAATGTTTAATTATGAAAATAATCAATTGAAATCTCACACATTTGTGGGTCTAAATCCTGAGGGTGTAATTGAAAATGTCGTTAGTGGAAAATTAGCAGATGGGAATAATGCGTTATTCATTGATAGTGCATTAGGGGCCCATTCAATGTTAACTGAAATTGTTACTTGCGATAGAGGAAGATTTATTAAAATTGGAGATGAAAATGATGGTATTTTATTTAAGGCTTACCCATTATATAGCAGAGATATAAAGAATGACGGTATTATAGATGTTGGAGGAATGTATATTCCTAAAGGTTTTGAAGATGCAGCGATGGCAGAAATCCCTTTTATTTATACTTACTCTGATTATAGAGAAGATGGAACACATGAAATTGTAGAAGAAAGATATACAGATAGTGTACAGCATTTCTATATTACAATTCCCTCCAAGTGGCATGGTAAAGTTACAATTCAAAAGCTTGATCAAAGTGTTAGACTTATAGATAATGAAAGTCAGGATAATTTATTTGAAGTAAAATGGATAAGCAAAAGTTCATATGGTGAGAACAAAACCAAGCTTGGAGAAACGAAGGATATTATATTTTATGATGATATTAAAGAAGAACAGCCTATTTTAAAGGAAAATTTTCATTTACTTAAAGATGAATTTTAATGGAGGAAAATATGGAAACAATTCTTGTCGTTGAGGATGAACTGTCTATTAGAAGTTTTATATGCCTAAATTTAAGAAAGAAAAAGTACGAAGTTCTAGAAGCTGAGAATGGAGAAGAGGCCTTATCTATTTTTAATAATAGAAAGATTGATATTGTCTTATTAGATTTAATGCTCCCAGGAATTGATGGATTTGAGGTATGTCAGAAAATTAGAGATATAAGTCAATCTGTTGGAATTATTATGCTAACGGCACGATCTCAGGAAGAAGATAGAGTAAAAGGGCTTGTAGAAGGGGCTGACGATTACTTACTAAAACCATTTAGCATGGTTGAGCTAGAGGCAAGAATTATTTCATTAGCACGAAGGTTGAATCATGTATATTCAAAGAAAGAAAGTTCAGTTATTAAATCAGGACCATTTGAGCTTGATGTAATAAATAAAAAAGTATCTCGACTTGGAAAGGATATCAAAGTAACTCCAACAGAATATTGCTTGCTTCAATTTTTAATAAATAATAAGAATAAGGTATTTACACGAAATGATATTTTGGATGAAGTTTGGGGAATAAATTATGTTGGTGATGAAAAAGTTGTCGATGTAAATATAAGACGTATACGAAGGAAAATAGAGAATGATCCATCAGCTCCAGAGTATTTACGCACGGATTGGGGGTATGGGTACTTGTGGAAGGAGTAAAACTATGAAGCGAAGGATTATTGTTTACTTTATGATCATTAGTTTACTTACCTTAAGTCTTGTAATGATAGGTTTTGGAATTGGAATAAGACAATATTATTATCAGGGAATTGCTAATACATTTCAGAGTCAAGCAGAGGCGATTCCTTCTGTGTTAGCAAGAGAAACTGATTTTACTAATAAAAGCTTGGCGGAATTCAGTGATGAAATTATTAAAAATTATCAGATTAATGGATCTGAACTACAACTATTAAAAAGAAATGGTGAATTAATCCAATCATCTACAGGTTTTTATGAAGATAGAACTTATTCGATAGATTCTGATGTGCTAGATTTGAAAACTACATATAAAATTGAGAAAAATTCATATTCAGGTCAGAAAATTATGGCAGTATATACGCCTCTTGTTTTTGACGGGCAAGTATTAGGAATTTTGCGATATACAACATCATTAGCACAAGTAAATGCTTTAATTATTAATCTCTTAATTTATGGAATTATTATCTGCATTTTTATTGCTGTTATTGTGTTTTTTGTAAGTTTGCGTTTAGGGAATATAATTGTAGAACCGTTAAATGATATTATCAATTTTACAAAGAAAATAGCAGATGGAAAATACAAGGAAAAGATTAAGGATACTTATCCAAATGAACTTGGAGAAATAGCAAAAACGCTTAACTATATGGGCGATGAAATATTAAAAACTGATCGTTTAAAGAATGATTTTATATCATCAATTTCTCATGAGCTTAGGACACCTTTGACAGGAATTAAGGGATGGATTGAAACTATGCGAGATCCAAATGAATTATCGGATGATGAATTTAAATTTGGTTTGGGAATTATTAATGATGAATCAGATCGGCTTATTAGCCTGGTGGAGAATCTTTTAGATTTTTCAAGATACCAGTCAGATAGAATTAAACTAATATTATCTGATGTCAAGATGGACAAAATTATTCGTGAAGTGACGTTCCAGCTTCAAAAGAAAGCAGAAAAAAAGGAAATTAAATTAGTGGTTGAAACGCACCCAGCAATTATTATAGCAGATGGTGATAGATTGAGGCAAGTCATACTAAATGTATTAGATAACGCAATTAAGTTCTCATATAAAAATAGTAAAATCTACGTAATTCAATCAGTTAGCAAAGAGTGTATTTTAATTAAAATTAGCGATACAGGTATTGGAATTAAAAAACAGGATATAAATCATGTTATGGAATCATTCTATAAAATCGATCCTAAATCCATTGGCGCAGGGCTTGGATTAGTCATTTCTAATAATATTATAGGTATGCATAATGGCATTCTTAAAATTGATAGTGAATATGGGAAGGGAACAACAGTGACAATTTCACTTCCGCTAGCAAAAGTTTAAATTATACGTAAATGCTTAGATTAAATTAATACTTATTAGCTGAAATTTTAGGTGATATAGAAAATTTCAGCTTTAATTTTGTTATAATGATGTATACATCAGTAAGTTTTATGATATAAAAGAAAATATAAAGAAGTTATTATTAAAATGAACGATGATTTTGAATTTACTGTACCTATGATAAAATACATGTTACAACGATAAATATATATTTAAAGCTTTAGTAAGTCAAATCCTTAGTCAAGGCTACAATGTAGAAACCTAATTGTGATATATATAATGAGATATTTGTTTTAAGGAGTAATTTTTATGAAAATGATGCTTTTTACACTAGAAATAATAGATGAAGAAAATAATAACTATAAAATTAAAGTCAGTAATGGTACTGAGGACTCCTTAGTAGAATTCAATCCTTTAAAAAAAGAACTACATTTTATAGATAATAACAACTTAAGTGATTTTTTTAAAGGTCAGGAATACCAATTTAGGAAAATGCTCCATAATAAGCGTCCAGATACATATTATGTAGGGTTTAATGTAAAAGTAGTTATAAGAGAAGATAAAGATGTAGCTGCTTTTAATGATAGGAGTAAAATATTAGTCTTAGATAAACGAAACAGTAATTATGATAGTTATGCAATAGAAGAAAGTAAGGCTGAGGAAAGAATCTATAAGATCTATACAGATGCTAGTTATTTTGAGAAGAAAAATCATGGTGGATTTGCTTTTATAATAGAAGATTTGAAAGGAAATTATAATTTATATACAGAAAAAGTGAAAGACATAGGAAGCAGCCAAGCTGAACTCGAAGCAGCTATAAAAGCCCTTGAATTATTAAAAGATGTTGAAAAGATAAGAATAATAACTGATAGCCAGTATGTAAGAAAAGGACTCACAGAATGGTTACCTATATGGAAGTTGAATGACTTTAAAACTATTAATGGAGAACCAGCTAAGAATATAGAAAAATGGCTTGCTTTTGATAAGGCTTGTAATGGAAAATATATTGAATTTCAGTGGGTAAAGGCACATTCTAACCATTTTGAAAATTCCCTCTGTGACATGTATGCCAAGGATATAGCTAATAAAAATTCAACCAGCTATTAATTAAAAAATTTGCAGACAAACATAATGTTAGTATATAATTGTGCATGTTGGAATTTTATATAGTAATTATATTATTTAAGAGGAGATTTAGTCGTGCAAGGTAGATGTTATTATTGTAATAAGGAATTAACTGAAAGAACAATTAAAAGACATGCAAAGAGTTGTTCAGTAATGAAAAAATCAATTGAAGAAAAAATGAATCAGGCTAAAGAGGTAAGAGAACAATTCATAATATCCATGAAAGATAAGTATAATCCTAGTTTATATTGTATTTATGTTTCTATAGATGCAAAGTTGCAACTTCAGCATTTGGACAAATTTATAAGAGATATATGGGTAGAGTGTTGTGGACATTTAAGTGCGTTTCATATTGATGAAGAAATATATCATGATAATAGTGATGAACAATATGAGATGAATTTTTATTTAAAAGATGTATTAAATATTAATAAAAAGTTCGAATATGAATATGATTTTGGCTCAACTACTTATTTGACTTTAGAAGTTGTAGATATAATACAGGTTCCAAGTGAATTTAGCCAGGTAGAAGTTATTGCTAGAAATAATCCAGAAGAAGGTAAGTTTAATAATTCTCCAAGAGATGGGGTTTGTGGGTATATAGGAAATAAAGATGCAGAAAAAGAATACTTGCCTGGAAATAATAAGAAATACAAAGTTAGCAATAAAAAGCCTATACATAACAATGATGCTTTCTCAGATTTTGATTATTCTGAACAAATGATAGAGAATGATTTTTTAAAACATCATAATAAATTTACAAATAGTTTTATACATACGTTTTTTAAGGAGACATATTCTTTTGATCTAGAAGAATTGATCAAGCCATATCCTAAAAAGGAAATTTGTAGTCTAGCAGAAAACATTGGTCTTAAATTATCATATAATTTAAATAAGAATCAGGTAATTGAAAGATATATCGATGAATATGAGAATTATATTAGAAATAAAATGCATGTGATTAATGATGATATGTATAGAATATTATTAAAATACATTAAGAATAATGGAATAATTTCGATTTCTGATAATGAAGCAGAAAACTATGCGGATAAACATGCTTTTTTTATGAATCAAGGGATGGTATTTCCTTGCTTAAAAGATAGAAAACCAATCTTATTAATGCCCGAAGTAATGCAGGCAATTGTTAAGCAAAGTGATACTTTAGAGTTTAGAAAGTTAATGAAGAAAAATAGTGAAATCATGAATATCTTTAGAGGTATGATTAAGTTATATGGTGTTCTTTGTTTTGAAGATGTTAAAGGATTAATGAAAAGATATGACAATGTAGAAGAGCAAATATTGTTATCTATATTAGAAGAAGGATCTTTTTATTATAATAATGAATATTATGGTACAATTGATGATGATGGAAAAATTATATTCGTTAATGTAGAAATAGAGGATTATGAAGAAATATTAAATAATATAGACAACAATTTGGATTATTCTATGATTAGTAAAGATGATCTAATCTCCATGTCTAACGAAGATTATTTGGAAAGAAGTAGTATTGGGAGGAAGTTTTCAAAAGAATTTTCATCTATGTTTTTAGTTGATAAAAATGATGCTGCTGGAACTATGAATATGTTGGCCTTGGATATACAATATAGAAATTCTGAAGAAATACTTGAAGATATAATTAATGGAATAGATGCAAAACTTGACAAGGAAGATGAAATTAGGGTATTTAACATTGTTAATAAATTTATTAATAATATACCATTATGGAAATATAAAGGTGCAACTATAAATGAAAAATCAGGAAATAATAAAACAATTGAAAGCAAAAAAGAGGTTGGAAGAAATGATCCATGCCCATGTCAAAGCGGAAAGAAGTATAAGAAGTGCTGTGGACGTAATGGAAACGTGATTCAATTGTTTTAACAAATTTTAGGTATGCAAATAAATGATGTATGGAATTTTGTATAATGTTGCTTTTAGACAAATATATTAACATTATTTTGAATATAGTACGAGGAATAAGGGGTTATCAAAGATAGCTCCTTATTTTTTCAGTGGAAAAAAGTAAATGGTGAATTAAATTAAAAAAAGTATAAAAATTCGACATTAAAATGATATTTGGGTATGATATAATAGCACTGTGGATATATAAGGAATTACTAAAGGGTTTTGTAAAATGAATAAAATTATGGAGAGGATGGTGTTTTGTATTATGTTTGATATTAAAAAGGGATTGAATAAATTCTATATCGGAGAAACGGAAGAAAATACGTTAGCAGAAGTAATATTAAGTGATACTAGTAAGGATATAATAAAAATTGAGCATACTTTTGTAGGTGAAAAGTTGAAGGGCAAAGGAGCAGGCAAACTTTTAATAAGGAAAGTTGTAGATTTTGCGATAGAAGAAAATAAGAAGATAATACCAGTATGTGTTTTTGCAGAAAAGGAATTTGATAAAAATAAAGAGTATGAGAGTGTTTTATACAAAAACGATTAATGGGTTTAAAGAGGTGTTATATGGAGAAAGTACTGAAGAAAAAATTAAAAGTAGGTATAAGTGAATGCTGCTTTGGAGCAAAAGTAAGATATAATGGTAAAGGATTTGATTATGTAAAAAATTTTGGTAGGGAAAATGAGCAATTTGTATTTTATCCTATGTGCCCTGAATGTCTTGCTGGATTAGGGGTACCTAGAACACCTATAAGTATAAAGGGTGGTAGTGGACAAGATGTTTTAGAAGGCAAGGCAAAGATTAAAAATAAAACTGGTGAAGATGTTACAGAAAAGCTTATAAAAGCATGTAACTTTTGTTTAGAATTATTGAAGAGTGAGGATATATATATTTATATGTACAAGGAGGGTAGTCCAAGTTGCGGAGTATATAGGACTACTCTTAAGGACAAAAGACTTGGAAACCCACCTGGAGTATTAGGGGCGATGTTGCTTAAAGAAGGATTCTTTTTAGTATGTGCAGATGATTTAGAAAGCCCAATAAAAAGGTGGGATATAAGAAGAAGATTAAACGCTTTTGTTTGGGCAAGAGAAGTAGAAATAGAGAATAAAAATCAACTTTATAATGTATGGCATGCTCTAAAATTTTTATGTCAAGAATTAGATGAGAAGGCGGCTAGAAGTTTAGGAAATAAGTTATCAAATTTAAACGATACTCAAAAAGAAGATATTGAAAAATACAGACAACTGATCCTTGATATTATTAGAAAGCCATCAAATTTAAGTAGAATAAAGGCATGGTTATGGAAAAATTATAGCTACTACAGAAAATATAAAGGTATAGAACTTGATATAGTGAAAGAGCCAACAGATCTAAGATCAAATACAATTTTGGCTGAAGAACTAATTAAGCTAGAAAACAAACTATATAATGAAGGGTATTCCTTTGGATCTAGTCCAATTCTTTATAGAGGAAAAAGATAAAAAATGCATATTGTGTATAAAAATGTAGAAATAAAGGGTATAAAAGTAAGAAAGAATAGAAGGAAAAAGGATATAGATGTTGAAATATATATAATAAGGTAATTAACCTAATAAATATTTATTGAAATGATAGTGAGGAGAGAGAATTTATGAAAAAATTTGTTTGTACAGTGTGTGGTTATATTCATGAAGGAGAAGCAGCACCAGAAAAATGTCCAGTATGTGGTGTAGGATCAGAAAAGTTCATAGAGCAAAGTGGGGACTTAGCTTTTGCTGATGAACATGTAATTGGAGTTGCTAAAGGTGTTGAGAAAGAAGTGATCGATGGATTACAGGCGAACTTTATTGGAGAATGCACAGAAGTTGGAATGTATTTAGCTATGTCAAGACAAGCTGATAGAGAAGGGTATCCAGAAGTTGCAGAAGCATATAAGAGAATAGCATTTGAAGAAGCAGAACATGCTGCTAGATTTGCTGAATTACTTGGTGAAGTAGTAGTAGCAGATACAAAAGCTAACTTACAAGCTAGAGTTGACGCAGAACATGGTGCATGTCAAGGTAAGAAGGATTTAGCAACACTTGCTAAGAAATTAAACTTAGATGCAATACATGATACAGTTCATGAAATGTGCAAGGATGAAGCTAGACATGGAAAAGCTTTCAAAGGATTGTTAGATAGATATTTTGAATAGAGCAGATTACTAATGATATGTTCTTATTAAGCTAATTTATACATATTATTAGAAAGCGTTCATAAAGAGTAAAAAAGTCAGATTAGGTTGAGAACTTAATCTGACTTTTTTTATTCTTTATGAAATTATAACTAAGTCAAATATATGAATAACTTTTAGTAGTAGCAGAAATATATAGTATGGAAACAGATTTTCTTGTAAAAATCGTGTATCCTTATAAATAATAAAATTAACATAGTAAAGTAATTTTAAAATCAGAATATTATTAAATATACTTCATATTATTATAAAACGCAGATTATAAATTTACTAAAATTTCTAAAATGAATTAAGAAAAAGCGCCTATTCAAAAAATATAATATAATTATTTCGTATATATAGTTGTTATTATTTTATAGCCTGCACAATAAAGAAGCGCTTAAAATAGTATTAAGTAAGTAGAATTAAAATAAGTAATAATAATTTTTTAAAATTAATTATATATTTAATTTTAAGTTTAGATACATTAATAAAAACATTGAATAGTTAAAAGATCAATACTAGAATTATATTATGTGAAAGAATGTTGAAATATGGAATTAATGTTTTTAGGTGTTAAAGTATAGTATAGATTATTAATTATATAAATCTGAACTTTTTTGTGTTTTATGCTGGAGGTGGGGTACTATTAAGACTACGTTATTTATATTATTATTTTTATGTTGCGTTTTTTATTTATTTTTAGGAATATACGGCTATAGGATAGATAAGAAATCCAAGACAAATCAGATATTTTTATATATTTGTATTTGCTTTGTACTTTGGTCAGGTGGATATGCAATGATGTTGACATCCGACAACATCAATGTAGCATTTTTTTGGAGAAATTCTTCGGTTCTAGGGTATTGTTTTTTTAATGGACTTTGGCTATACTTTGCATATTTGCTCAATAATACAGATGATTTTGAATATATTTCAATAATAAAATTTTTAGCATATGTTCCAACTACTATATTATTTATTGGAAATGTTATAGTAGAACCATATTCAGCAATGAATAAAGAATATTATGGTTGGATTGATGTGGCTCCAGAGTTGTTCCCTCAAATTTTATATATAATATGGGCGATAGTAATAGATATTGCAGGTGTTATAGTGCTGTATCTGAGAGGTAAATATTCTAAGATAAATAGAGTAAAAAAGCAAACTAAAATTATTTTGATAACTTGTACAATGAGTATCATTATAGGCATAATTACAGATTTTATTTTGCCTTTACTCGGAGTAACTATTTTTCCATCAGCAGTATTAACAGGAGTTATAGCTTTAGGAGGGATCTACTATGCAATAAACAGGCACAGAATGATGTTGACTACTCCAAAATATATATCAGAATATATTTTTAACAGTGTAAACGAGCCAATATTTATTTTAAATGAGAACTTTATTATTCAAAATTGTAATAATGCATCATTAAGTGTAACTAATTATAAAATTGAAGAAGTCGAAGGAAAAATATTTAGTGAATTACTTAGTAATGTTGATTTTGACTTAAGTGCCATAATTAAAAATGCTTATGCAAAAAATATAGAAGTTAACTTGGAAACGAAATATGGAAATAACATTACCTGCGAATTATCCGGCACAATTATATATGATGAATATAGAGATATATTAGGTATATTGATATTACTACACGATATTTCGGAAAGAAAAAAAATATTAGAAATGGAAAAGAGCTGCAATTTAAAACTAGAAGAAGCCAATATTATGCTTAAAAATCAAATTCAAGATAAAATAAGGGCTGAGGAGAAAATTCGTCATTTTGTATATTATGATCCTCTTACAGAACTTCCTAACAGAAAAATGATGTTAGAAAAGCTTAATTTGCTTATAGAAATTGAAAATAATGGTTTCGCGATGCTTTTCATAGATTTAGATGGATTTAAAAGTATAAATGATAATTATGGGCATCAACTTGGTGACAAAGTTCTCAAAAATGTTGCAGACACATTAAAAGGTATAATAAGTGATAATGATATAATCAGCAGAATTGGTGGAGATGAATTTGTAATTATAGCAACTAATATAAAATCCACTACTTATGTTAAAGAAATTGCTGAGAGGATTCAAAAAGCATTGAAAACTCCTTTTATTTATAATGGGGAAGCTTTAAGTGTCGGAGCCAGTATTGGCATAAGTATATTTCCTGAACATGGCAAGGATACAGATACTTTAATTAGAAAAGCAGACATAGCCATGTATGAAGTTAAGAAAAATGGTGGTTATAATTATGCTTTATATTCATCAAAAATAAATGATGAATTTCTTGATAAAATCGATATCAAAGAGAAATTAAATAAAGCCATGAAAAACAATGAATTTATAATTTACTATCAACCAATTATAAGTTTAAGGTCAATGAAAGTTCTATATTCAGAAGCTCTTATCAGATGGAAGCAAGGTGATAAAATCATTTCTCCTGCAGAGTTTATTCCAATTGCAAAAAGTGTAGGTGAAATAATACCAATTGATAATTGGGTATTAGAAAATGCCTGCAAGCAATGTGAAATATGGCATGAGCTTGGAGGCAATGAATTTAGTATTTCAGTTAATGTTTCTTATTCACAATTAAAGCAATCTGAGTTCGTATCAATGGTTCAAAGTATATTGAATCATTACTCGCTTCCAGCAAGGTGCTTAAATATGGAAATTACTGAAGATGAGGCTATGGAGGACTTTGGTACAATTACAGGAATACTAGAAGAATTAAAAAAAATAGGAATTAGAGTATCTTTAGATGATTTTGGTACAGGCTATTCATCTCTTAGTTATGTCAATAGATTACCTATTGATATGATAAAAATTGATAAGTCCCTTATAGCTAATTTAGAGAAAGACTATAAAAGCGTAATGATTGTTAGATCAATAATAAATTTAGGGCACAGCTTGAGTCTTAAGATTATTGCAGAAGGAATTGAAACACAGGAACAATTTAGAATTTTAAATGAACTTAATTGTGATTATATTCAAGGCTACTTAATAGGAAAACCAATGGAAGCATTAGAGTTTGAGCATAGATTTATTAAAAAAGAAACTGAAATTATGAAATCATAAAAATTAGAAGTATTTTACTAAAATATGACATAGATATAAGATCTATCCGTATGCTAAAAATGGATAGCTTCTTAATTTGCACAGATGAATATTTAGGGTGTAAAATTCAAGTTATGAAATATTTATTAAGGAGATTTAAAAATGGAGACAACTATTTATTATTTTACTGGAACAGGAAATTCGCTTAAGATAGCTAAAGATTTAAGTGAAAATATCACCAATTGTCGATTGGTACGTATATGCAAACGTAATATGAATATAAATGAAGTAACGTCTAAAAGGGTAGGATTTGTTTTTCCTGTTTACTATAGAGGGCTTCCTAAAATAGTTGCAAAATTTATAAAAAACTTAGAGGTTAATTCAGGTAAATACTTTTTTGCAGTAGCTAATTTTGGAAGCTATGCAGCATTAACCTTTGAGCAAATTGATGCTATATTAAGACGTAAAGGAAAATCGCTTTCAGCAAATTTTAGTGTTGAAATGCCTGGAAATATGTGGTTTATGTATTATCCTCATCCGAAAGAAGACTTCATTAATCGAATGAATAATCAATCAAAGATAACAATTGATATTGCAAGAATGATTAATAATAACTATGAAAATAATATTCCTGTCATAAAAAACAGAGATAAAGAAGAAAAGATGTATAGAGATTTTAATCCAAATAATATTGACGAAAATTTCTGGGTTAGCGAGAAATGTATAGGCTGTGGCATTTGTTCTAAGGTATGTCCGGCTGAAAATATAGAAATTATAGAAACAAAACCTTCGTGGAAACACCGATGTGAACAATGTCTAGCATGTATTCACTTATGTCCACAGACAGCAATTGAATTTAAGAAAGATTCAATAAATAAAGAAAGATATAAAAATATATTTATTGAAATGAAGGAACTCTTTTAAAATCTATTTCCTTAAGTTTAAATTTCAAAGGATGCTCTGGTTGTTTAGCATGTGTTTAGATAATTGGTACTAAAAACAATAGTAATGCATACCATATAAGTAAATTTAAAGGGAAGGGCTAATGAAAATAAGTGGAATTATTGATATTTTAGACTATTTAATTATAAACTAGATATAGAATTACTAGCTGTTTCATTTTTGTTTTTAGGAGGAAGAGCATGGATATTGATAAGATATTTTATAAAACATTATTTAAGAATCTGTTTAGCGATCCTGTAGAAATAAAATTTTGGGATGGAACTACTGAAAAATATTTAGAAGGAGAACCAGTTTTCAAAATTATTTTTAATGAACCAATTTCCAAAGCTGATATTATTAAAAATCCATCATTAGCATTTGGAGAAGGGTATATGACTAAGAAAGTAGATATAGAGGGAAGTGTTAAAAAAGCTATAGAGTCTATATATAATAATAAGGATAGCTTTTTGAATAATAGTAACATGTATTCAAAGCTTCTAAGAAAAGCTTCAAATAATATCAAACATAGTAAAGAAAATATTGAGTTTCATTATGATATAGGCAATGATTTTTATAAACTATGGTTAGACGATACAATGACATATTCATGTGCGTATTTCAAGACACCTAGTGATTCACTGACACAAGCACAAAAGAATAAGGTGCTACACATCCTTAATAAATTGGACTTAAAAGAAGGAGAAACTTTACTTGATATAGGATGTGGATGGGGTGAATTAATTATTTCTGCAGCTAAGGAATATAATGTGAAAGCTACTGGAATAACTTTAAGTTCTGAGCAATTTGCAAAAGTCAAAGAAAAAATAGATAATGAGAATCTGAACAATCTAGTTGATGTTCAGCTTGTTGATTATAGGGAATTTAAAGATAGGCAATTTGATAAGATAGTTAGTGTAGGTATGCTGGAACATGTAGGAAAAGATCATATTACTGAATATTTTAATACTATAGATAGATTATTAAATGATAAGGGATTATCTTTACTTCATTGCATAACATCAGTGACAGAAGGTGGGAATAATACTTGGATAGATAAGTATATTTTTCCAGGTGGATACGTTCCATCTGTTTCAGAATTGATCTGCTCAATGTCAGATAAAAATTTCAATGTAATTGATGTAGAAAATATTAGATTGCATTATGAAAAAACGCTAGAACATTGGGCAAGTAATTTTGAAAATGCTTTACCTGAAATAAGAAAAACTAAGGATGAAACATTTATAAGAATGTGGAGATTATATTTAAATGCCTGTGCAGCATCTTTTAATAGTGGAAATGTTCATATACACCAATTTCTATTTGGCAAAGGAGTAAATAATAATTTACATTGGACTAGAGAGTATATGTATAAATAATATTATCTAAAAGTTTTGGCCATATTTTATAATGAATTCTTTTATTAGTACCATTCATTATAGGATATGGCTATATATATGTTGCAATTCACAATGCACAGTTCACAAGCCATAATTACGGCTAAAATTTTTGAAACATTTTTAGAATCATGATGAAGAATTATTTTATTTCTAAATGATTAATTTGAATAAATTTTATATTTATATGCAACCTAATCAAGAGTAGATATATAATTTTGAGTATTTATATCTAATGGGAGGTATTATAATGAAAATATTAAATAAAAGAATTGCGATGATATTGTTTACTTTAACTATTTTTTCATTGATATCTATAACTCAAGTTAAAACAATAGCAAGTTTGGATTCTAACACTAGTAGAGTGTCTAATATAGCAGTAATATTTTTCGTAACTGATGATCCATTTACTATGAAAGTTATTGAAAGCCTAAAGAATATAGAAAATGAGAATCAAAATAAAGTGAAATTTACTTTTTTAAATCCTAAGAACAATATAGCAATACAAGATGAACTATTAGATGCTGCGTTACAAACAAAATATGATTTGTTTATATTATATTTACCAGACAGAAGAGAAAGTACTGTAGAAAGTGTTATTAACAAGATTAAGCAAAAGAATAAACCTTTAATACTAATGAATATTATACCTGAAGTGGCTTCAAAAGCTTCTAAATTATATGATAAGGTTGTTTTTGTAACTCCTGACTCGAAGAAAGCTGGCATTGCTCAAGGTAAAATTATTGCTGATTATTGGAATAGAAATAAAAGCGGTTTAGATACAAATGGTGATAATATATTACAGTATGTTTTGTTGCAAGGTCCATCTGATGATCCACAGCCCATTGATAGAAGTAAATATGCAATATCAACGCTTAATGATTCTGGAATAAAGACGCAAGAACTTGCTAGAGTAAATGCTAATTGGTCTAAGGATTTAGCTAAAAGTTCTATTGATAATCTGTTCCTTAAATATAATGGAAGAATTGAAGCAATAATTTCAAACAATGATGCTATGGCAATAGGAGCTATTGAGGCATTACAAAAATATGGATATAACAAAGATAATAAGTCAAAAAATATAGCTGTTGTTGGAATTGATGGATTACAAGAAGCAAAAAATTTAATTGATAAAGGGATCATGACTGGAACTGTTATTCAAGATCCAAGGATTGAAGCTGAAGTTTTATATAATGTTGGAATGAATTTAATTAAAAATTTAAGCCCAACAGAAAATACAGATTATAAAGTTGTTGATGGAGAAATTATAATACCATTTCCGTATGATACATATATACGTAGCATTAGTTAATCATAAATAGGAAAGCTTTTTAAAATAATCCTTGCATCTGAAATTGTTAATGATAATGAACTTTTTAGAGTAATATATTTCTTAAATTCTTTCTTGTAACTATATATTAAAATACTATGATATACGTACTTGACACTTCCTGATGCAAAAGAATTTAAAAAATTGCATGCAAGTAAAGCATTATTTTAAGTTAAGCTGGTACTTTTGCTCAAAAAATACCAGCTTTTTAATAGTGTTACAAGCTAATGATTATTATTTAACAACTACACCTACACCATTTGGAATGACTACAACATCTGCATCTTTACCTTTTATGTCATATGCAATGCTTAATGCTTCATCAAAAGTATAAGCGTGTTTCATATGCATACTCTTAATCATATTAGGATCGCACATATCTGTAACTACGATCACAGTATAGTTACATAAAATTCGTGTTAAAATTTGAATCTCCCATTGATCAGGTATTGTTTCATTTCTAGGAACTTTTAATATTTGTTCAAGAAGTTCTTCAGGAGATTTTGAATTTGCTATAGTTTCGTAAAAAGATTGGCCACCATGTCCATCGTTACAAGCGGCTATCATAATAATTACTCCGCCTTTCTTACATGTAGCTTCTGCAGCTGTCATACCCTTTACAGCTTGGTATATATTTTGATCTAGTGGATATCCCCCATTACTTGAAATTGCAATATCAGCTTGTATGCTTTTTACACTAGAAAGCTCCATAACAAATTTGCAACCTTCCTCATGGGCAAGTTTACTATCACCAGCAAAAGCATTTATAATATTTTTATCTTCATCTATAACTACATTTAATATAAATGCAAGATTTGCTTTTTCAGCAGCATAGAGCATATCTTTGTGTATAGGATTATCTTTTATAATTCCAGTCCTTGCATGATTGCTGTTAATAAATTCAGAACAGTGATTTGCCATTATGGTTTTTGCTGAAGCTATTCCAGGTAATATGCTTTTTCTTCCGCCAGAAAATCCAGCAAAAAAATGTGGTTCTATAAAACCTTCTGCTATTAGGAGCTCGGTTTCCATCGCTAATTTATTTAGAAACAACTCACCACCAGAAGGTAGTGTTCCCACATTTATTAAACTGCTTTCATCTGTTGAAATATGGTTTATAATCTCTTCGTTATCAACTATGGTTTGTCCGAATTTATTTATCATTTCATCTCTAGTTGTTGGTCTATGAAAACCTGTGGCTATAAGAATTTTTATGTTTATGTTGGGATTAACGTTTCTTATTCTTTGTAATAAAATTGGCATGGTAATTTTACTAGGAACAGGTCGTGTATGATCACTAGTTATAATAACCATATTATTTTTACCAATTACTAATTCCTCTAAAGATTTACTACCTATGCAATTATCAAGAGCTTTATTCACTATATCATTTTGTGAAATATCAGCTTTATAGGTATTTGCCTTGGAAACTAAAATGCCCTTTAGATTTTTATCATCAATGTTTATTTTTAAAGATTTTGTTGAGTATGGAATCTCGATTGAAGCCATAAAATAACCTCCCTAAATAAAAATAATTGTATTTACACTAAAATTATAACATACATTGCTATAATTGGTAAGGCCAATTTAAATGTTTTCATAAGTTGGGTAAAAATTCATTATAAATATTTTTTTAGGAATTCATATATGTATTTATTTGATTGACCGAGAAATGTTAAAATATATACAAGTTCTACTTATAGACTAGTAGAATAAAAAATCAATTTACTAGTCAATCATCGAATATATATATTCGATTTATGAGTTTATAAAAAACTAAAAGAAGAAAATAGGAGGTAGGTTATGATAATATTTGAAGCATGTGTGGGGAATTATGATGATGCAATTTTAGCTGCTAAAAGGGGAGCAAATAGAATAGAACTTTGTGATAATTTGATTGAGGGAGGAACCACTCCAAGTTACGGAACAATAAGAAAAATTGTTGAGGATCTCGATATACCAATAATGGTTATTATAAGGCCACGTGGAGGAAGCTTTACTTATACAAAAGAAGAACTAGAAATAATGAAATACGATGTAAAGATGTGCAAAGAACTAGGAGTTCACGGGGTGGTAATTGGTGCTGTAAAAGATTCTAAGGTAGATAAAGAAATAATAGAGGAGTTAGTTAACTTGGCAAAGCCTATGACAATAACTTTTCATATGGCATTTGACGAAGTTGAGGATAAAAAGATAGCTCTAGATGAAATAATTAAATTAAGAATAGATAGAATACTTACTAAGGGCGGATGCGAAAATGCTATGGCTGGAAAAGAATGTTTAAAAGATTTAGTTAAATATGCAGACGGTAGAATTTCAATAATGCCAGGAAAAGGAATTACTAAGGAAAATAGAGATTTTCTTTTAGAATATACAGGTGCAGTTGAAATACATGGTACTAGAGTAGTTTAATATTATATATAACTATACAAAAAGCAGAGTTTTTTTAACAATACTGTATTAAAGTCAGAGGGTTTTCGTAAATTCAATACATTATGGCAAAATAAACATATTTAATAATGTGGAAAAAATAGTAAAATGATTTATAATATAATTGTTACTAACGATTATTTATAGAGTTTTAAATAATATATATGTTGCAATGACGGCTAAAATTCTTCCAATATTTTTTGAATTATGATGAAGAATTATTTTTGCAACATATATATATAATTAAACTAATACTGGGGGGAGAATTTTGCTGGAAAATAAAATACTGGAGTTAATTGAAAATGAGGACAAAAGAAAGCCATTAACCGACAGTGATATTGCTAAATTAGTAAATACGACTAGAGAATATATAACTCAATTTAGAACAGAAAAAAATATAAATAATTCTCGCCAAAGAAAAGAATCAATCCTATATAGTGATATAAAAAAAATAATTATTGAAGATAAAGATATTTCAGATAGGCAGCTATGCAAAAGGCTATCTATTCTTGGATATGATATTTCTAGATATTCAGTATCTCAGATTAAAAAAAGTATAATTTCAGAAATTTTTCCGCAGAATGTTGCTAAAAAATCAAATTTAAATAAAGAGCAATCGAAAAATTTTATAACAGTTAAGTCAGCAGTTGATAAAGATGGGACGGAAATTAATAATAGTCCCAATATAGATAATTCAAATAATGGCGATAAAAGTAATACTAATTATTTAAGAAATATTATAGGATATCACGGTTCGTTAAAAAATGCAATTAGTCAAGCAGAAGCAGCAGTATTATATCCACCTCATGGTCTCCATACTCTTTTACTTGGAGCTTCTGGTGTTGGAAAAAGTTTTTTTGCAGAGGCTATGTATAATTTTGCTATTAGTTCTTCGCACTTTGATAAGAATGCACCCTTTGTACTTTTTAACTGTGCTGATTATGTAGATAATCCGCAATTACTTCTTTCTCAATTGTTTGGGTACAGTAAAGGTGCCTTTACTGGCGCTAATACGGATAAGGTTGGCTTAGTAGAGAAAGCAAACAATGGGATACTATTCTTAGATGAAGTGCATAGATTACCAAGCGAAGGTCAGGAAATATTGTTTTATCTGTTGGATAAAGGAAAGTACAGAAGGCTTGGTGAAACTGAAAATAGTAGGACAGCAAATGTGATGATAATTGCAGCAACAACAGAAGATCCAAAATCATCCTTGCTACTAACATTCAGAAGAAGAATTCCAATGATAATTGAACTTCCATCTATTAACAACAGGCCTGTTAATGAAAAATATGTACTGATTAAAAGTTTTTTTTCACAAGAATCAGCTAGAGTGAGAAAGGAAATTACCATACGATATGAAGTCATCAGATCGTTATTGTTATACAATTGTCCAGGGAACATAGGACAGCTACGAAGTGATATACAAGTTGCATGTGCAAGAGGTTTTTGTAATTCCTTAAGTAATAATTCAAATGAAGTTGTTATCGACATAAAAGATTTACCTAAGCATGTTCCTCTCGAAATATTAAGTGTTAAGGATAGAGAATTAGTTTCAGAAGATATTTTTAATGAAGATTTGATTGTTAATCCTAATGATGTTGTAACTCAGAAGTCTAAAGATGATAGATATATGTTACCAGATGGAATATATAGTAATATAGAGGAAAAGTATTATAAACTTGAAAAACAGGGGCTAAGTAAAGATGAAATTAATAAAATACTTTGGAGCAAAGTGGAATTCAATCTAAGTAAGTTTGCAAAAAATATAGAATCAAATATGTTTTTTCCAAAGGAAGAACTAAAAAATATTATAGATGAAAGAATATTAAATGTGGTTGAAAAAGTAACTAATATTGCAAAACAATATATGGAAAATATTCAGGAAAATTTTTATTATTGTGTAGCAATGCATTTGAATTCAACTTATGAACGACTAAAACAAGGCAGGATAATAAGGAATCCTGAATCAGATTATATAAAGAAGGAATATTACAATGAATACAGAATTGCAAAAATATTAACTAAAGAAATAAATAATAGCTTAGATATTCAACTTCCAGAAGATGAAATAGGCTTTATCGCCATGTACTTAAAAACGTTTTCTAAGGTGGATGAGAATGTAAGCAGAGTGGCTGTTATTGTATTAAGTCATGGCCATGTTGCTTGCGGTATGGCTGATGTAGCAAATAAGCTATTAGGTACAAATCTTGCAGTTGGAATTGAAATGTCACTAGATGAAAATCCTCAAATTTTGCTTGAAAGAGCTATAGAAGTAGTGAAAAGGGTTAATGAAGGTAAGGGTTGCTTGATATTGGTTGATATGGGATCCTTAGTTACATTTGGAGAGATAATAACAAAAGAAACTGGAGTTCCAACTAGAGTCATTGGTAGGGTAGATACTGTAATGGTACTGGAAGCAGTTAGAAGATCATTAATGGAAAATAGTAATTTATACGAAATCTCCCAAGCTCTTGATGGGGATAAGAATTACGTTGGTAAAGTTAAAGGCGCAAATAAGTATACTAAAACTATAATTACCATATGTATAACAGGTGAAGGGACCGCGTTAAAAATAAAAAAGTATCTTGAAGATGTAGTGCTAGGAAATACAAATAAAAATTTAAGAATCATATCAATTGGAATTATAAATAAAAATACTGCTCAAGATGAAATAATTAAAATTAGTAGAGATCATGATATAGCTGCAATAGTCGGAACTATAGATCCAGAGTTAGAAAGTATTCCATTTATATCTTTTCAGGATATTTTAAAAGAATCAGGTAAATTAAGATTAAAAGAATTCCTCGGAATAAATAAGAAACAGTTTAATCCTTTAATAAATGTCATTGATGAGGAATTAATAAAAGTTAATAATGATAGTTTTACCAAAAGTGATTTAATAGATGAGATGTGTAATCTTCTTATATCAAAAGGGAAAGTTAGTGAGAATTTTACAATGAGTGTGTATAAGCGAGAAATGCTTGGAGGAACCTTGTTTGAAGGAATATTTGGAATACCTCATGGCCTATCAGAATTCGTTGAAAAATCATCTATAGCTATTTTTAAACTTAATAATCCTATTTTATGGGATTATAATTGTATGGTAGACGTTGTTATTATGTTAGCACTTAAAGAAAATGATGGGAAAGTGGTTAGACAATTATTTGATACCTTATCAAAGACAGAAGTAGCTAATAAATTAAGAAAATCAAATTCTCCGAAAGAGATTTCAGACATATTATTAAAAATCTAACAACTATTTTAAGTTACAAGGTAGAAAGTAAAAATTTTATCTTGTAACTTTATATTTTTAAATATATATTACCTTTTCAGCATAGTTTTGGCACGGCGATTGCTTTAGAAATATTGTGAAGATGTAATCAAAGATAAAAAAGTATAAAAACTACATCAAGTAAAGAAGAAGTATGACCACTAGAAATATTAAAGAAAATTTATAGTAAAAGAGGAGGTAGTTTAATGACTTGAAGCATTGAGAAACTCTTGAGAAGAAATTTAGAAATAAATAACCTTGAAGATAAATTAAAAGCTGATTTTAAAATATATATTATTACCTTTTCAGCATAGTTTTGGCATGATAATTGCTTTGTAAATATTATGAAGATGTAATCGTGGATGAAAACGTATAAAATACTTACAAAAAAGGAGGAAGTTAAATGACTAGAAGTATTAAAGAATTTTTAAGAAGAGATTTAGTAGTAAATAATCTTGAAGCTAAATCAGCAGAGGATGTCTTTAAGAAGATATCTCCAATATTATTAGAAGCAGGATTTGTAGAAGATTCCTTTTTTAATGGGTTAGTAAATAGAGAAAGTAAATTTCCTACAGGTTTATTACTTGGAAAATACAATGTTGCAATACCCCATACAGATACCATACATGTTAAGAAACCAGCAATAGCCATTGCAACACTAAAAAATCCCGTGAAATTTAATAGTATGGATGGAAATGGAAGTGTAGATGTCAATATAGTATTTACTATGGCTTTAAATGAACCTCACAGCCAGATAGTAATGTTACAGCAATTAATGTTTTTAATCCAGAATGAAAGCATTCTCGAAAATATGCTTCAAGCAAAAAATAGCGACGAGGTGTATGATATCGTTTCAAGCTTTAATTGTAATTGCGAATAAGTAATGAGCAATTATTTAAATTATATGATTTTATTTTAAGGAGGCAAAAAAATGGACAAACAAAAACTAATATTAGTAGCTTGTGGTACAGGAATAGCAACTTCAACAGTTGTATGTAAAAAGGTGGAAGACTTGATTAAAACTAATGGCATTAATGCGAGGATTATACAATGCAAGATTTCAGAGGTAGCAGGTTATGAAGATCAAGCAGATCTCTTAGTAACAACTACAATTTCATCACGAAATTATAAATTCCCTGTAATTAATGCTATGAACTATCTAACTAATATTAATCCAGCAAAAGTTGATCAAGGAATTATAGATGCTTTGAAATAAAAAAAGATAGGCCACTTTAAAGGTGGACCTATATAAAAAAATTAATTAGACTACTAATTATTATAGCACATAAAAGTATGTATTTGAAGCTCAGGATAAAACATCTTAATTAATAGTATTTTTTGTTCAAAAACTAAATCATATATATAAATCTATGATATGAACAGCTTAATTGAGAATTTATAAAAGTAAATAAAATTTGATAATATAGGGGGAAAGAAAATGTTATTAAATGTAGTGCAATACATTTTAAACTTAGGACCAACTGTTATGCTGCCATTAACAATTACTATTATCGGTATTATATTTGGACAAGGATTTAAAAAAGCATTTAGATCAGGTATTACAATTGGTATTGGTTTTGTTGGGATAAATTTGGTTGTCGGATTGCTTACAACAAATCTTGGTGGCGCAGCACAACAAATGGTTACTAGATATGGATTACAGCTAAGCATAATAGATGTAGGCTGGCCAGCTGCTGCTGCAATAAGTTGGGCATCTCCTATAGCAGCAATAATGATTCCAATAGCCATGTTAGTAAATTTAGTAATGCTAGCTACAAAGGCAACAAATGTAGTTGATATTGATATATGGAATTATTGGCACTTTACTGCAGCTGGTGCTAGTGTGTACGTATTAACTAATGGTAACTGGCTATTTGCTATTTTGGCTGGTATTTTATACGAAGTTGCTGTTATTAAGATTGCAGATAAGACAGCTCCAATGGTTCAAGAATTCTTTGGACTTGAGGGAGTATCATTACCAACCGGCTCAACTGCTGCATGTGGTCTAATTGGTATTCCTATTGTCAGTGTAGTAAAAAGAATTCCGGGGATAAAAAATTTAAAAGCAGACCCAGAAACTATTCAAAAAAGATTTGGCGTTTTTGGAGAACCTATGATGATGGGACTTATTCTTGGTATTGTACTTGGAATTCTTGCCGGCTATGGTGTAGATAAAATCTTGCAAATAGGTATTTCAATGGCTGGTGTCATGTTCTTAATGCCTAGAATGGTTAGAATACTTATGGAAGGTTTAATTCCAGTTTCAGAATCAGTTAGAGAATTCTTGCAAAAGAAAAATTTTGGGAAAGATAGAAATCTTACAATTGGTTTGGATGCAGCAGTAGCAGTTGGACATCCAGCAGTTATTGCAACAGCACTTGTATTAGTTCCTATTACATTATTCTTAGCAGTAATACTACCTGGAAATCAAGTTCTACCTTTTGGAGATTTAGCTACAATATGTTTTTATGTTGCCTTTATAGTTGGTGCGGCAAAAGGTAATATAGTGCACTCAGTTATATCAGGTACAATTGTTATGGCATTAGGATTACTAATGGCAACAAATATTGCTGGATTCCATACTCAAATGGCTCAAATGGCTCAGTTTACAATGCCAGCAGGAACATCAACTATTTCAAGCTTAGATATGGGTGGTAATTTCTTAAACTGGATAGTAATTAAGATATTCCAATTATTCACAGGAAGTCTATAAAGTGAAACTTAGCTTCAGAGGGAGTTTTCTAGGTACCCCTTGAGGGTAAACCTCCCACTGAAGGTTAGTTGAAGTTATACCCTCAAGGGGTACACAGTCTAGGGTCGTGCCACTGTTATCTCTCACTTTAATAGAAGATGGGAGTGTTACAGTGGCTAGACATCAGATAAGATTAAATAATCTAATTTGTTAAAGAGTGCTTATTAGTACTCTTTAACACCATTGGTTATTTACAAGGAAAGGATGATGGTTATAGTGGAAGTAATAAATTTAAAAGTTGAAGAATTGATTGGAATGGATTTTAAGTGTGAATGTGGGAAAAGGCATAGTGTAGAAATTAATTCTGTAAAAATAGGAAGTAATATAATAGAACAACTCCCAGAATTCCTTAAAGAGTTTAAGAATAAAAAAATATTAATTGTACAAGATGTACACACATATGATGTAGCTGGAAAAAGAGTTGAAGAAACATTAAATAATGATTTTTTATTAAAGAAATATGTGTTTCCACAGGAACACTTATTACCTGATGTATATGCTCTTGGAAGAGTTTTAATAGAAATAGAAGATGATACAGAACTTATACTTGGTGTAGGTTCAGGTGTTATAAATGACATCTGCAGGTATGTAGCTTACAGAGCACATGTGCCTTATGCCATAGTATGTACTGCACCATCCATGGATGGCTATGCATCTGTGGTATCGCCTTTAATTACAGATGGATTCAAAGAATCTCATAAAGCAGCTTATGCTTATGGAATATATGCAGATATTGACATTATGAAGAACGCTCCAATGTATTTACTTTGTTCAGGACTTGGTGACGTATTAGGTAAATATACTGCTCTTGCAGACTGGTCAATTACAAACCTCTTAACAGGAGAATATTATTGTAAGACTATTGCAGATATGGTTCAAGCTGCAGTAGATAAGTGCGTTGCTGCTGCACCAAGGATTCCAGAAAGGAATCATGAAGTAGTAAAAAATATAACAGATGCACTAGTCTTGTCTGGAATAACTATAGGAATGTCAGGTTCTTCAAGACCTGCATCAGGTTCTGAGCATCATATTGCTCATGGCTGGGAAATAATGTTTCATACAAGAAATAGTGAAGAAAAATGGGTACATGGAAACTTTGTTGGAGTAGGTACGGTTGTAATGTCTATGTTATTTGAAGCATTAAAGGATATAGATATAGAAAGTGTTATGGCTAAGAAAAGCTTCAGATACTACGATATGAATAAATGGAGACAAAATATTGAAAGCGTATTTGGTAAAGTGGCAGGTAATGTAATTAATTATAAAAAGGATGCAATTGAATTAAATCCTGATAAGAGACAAGAAAATGCAGAAAAGATAGCAGCAAACTGGAAGGAAATTCTTGATATTGGACATACTATAGTGCCAAGTTCTGAGAACGTAAAAAAAATACTACAGGACAGTGGATGTGTATGGCATCCTGAAGAACTTGGAATAGACAAGGATTTATTTATTAAGACTTTTATTGCTGCAAAGGACATAAGAACAAGATATGGCGTTGTGCATTTAATTGATGATCTTGGATTAACAGAAGAAATTGCTAATTTAATTGCTGATAAATTATATAAGTCCAGTAACATATAAGACAACTATATGTTTTAATGTGGAGGTAAAAATGAATGAGTTAAAAGATATTAAATGTTTTTTATTAGATATGGACGGGACTTTCTATCTTGGAAATACAATTATTGATGGAGCTTTAGACTTTCTAGACATTTTAAAAAGTCAACAAAAGAAATTTATATTCTTAACAAATAACTCTTCGAAAAACAAATCAACGTATAAGCAAAAGCTTTCAGCACTTGGTTGCTATGTTGATGAAGAACAAATTTACACATCCGGTGAAGCAACCATATGGTATATGAAGAAAAACTGCATAGGTAACAAGATATATCTCATGGGTACAGAACCACTTATGACAGAGTTTGAAAGGGCAGGTTTTATATTAGTTAAGGACAAAAATGACAAACCAGATTATGTAGTTCTTGGGTTTGACACTACACTAACTTATGAAAAAATATGGACAGCTTGTGATTATCTAAGAGATGGAGTACCATTTATAGCTACTCATCCAGATTTTAATTGTCCAATTGAAGATAGCAAATATATGCCTGATACTGGCTCTATGATAAGAATGTTTGAAGCATCTACAGGTATTTCTCCTGTGGTTATAGGTAAACCATATGGATATATAGTAGAAGCTATCATTGAAAAGTATGGCCTTAAAAAAGAAGAAGTGGCAATTGTAGGAGACAGGCTTTACACTGACATTAAAACTGGAGTTAATGCAGGAATACCTAGCATTCTTGTATTAAGTGGCGAGACATCAGAAGCTATGTATAAAGAATCTGACATAACTGCAGATTATGTATTCTCATCAATTAAATATATTGGTGAAGAGTTGATGCAATTTTATGAAAGCTTTATTTAAGCCCTGGATGATTATAAGAATTTTATCTAGCCATTGTATGTTTATAAGAACTTATTTAGCAGCTGTATGTTAAAAAGTATTGAAAATTCATGGAAAATAATTAAATTCTATGAGTTTTGAGAAATTAAAAAGAAGTTAATATTCAAAATTAGGAGGTAATGTTATGAGCATTATAACAATTATTGGAGCAGGCCAAATGGCATCTGCACTAACTTTCCCAGCAACAGAAAATAATAATAAGATAAGACTTGTGGGTACACCATTAGATAGAGAAATCATAAATACTGCGAAGGCTACAGGTTTTCATTCGACATTAAAACGTCAATTACCTGAAACAGGAATTGAGTACTATCAAATTGAAGATGTAAATGAAGCAATAGATGGAGCAGAGCTTATTATTTGTGGAGTCAGCAGCTTTGGTGTTGACTGGTTTGCAGACAATATATTACCTATTATACCAGAAGAGATTCCTATTCTTTCAATAACAAAGGGAATGATTACTGAAGAGGATGGCAAAATGATAAATTATCCTAACTACTTTTTAAGTAAACTTCCGTCTAATAAGAAACTTTCTATTAGCGCTGTAGGTGGACCATGTACTAGTTATGAACTTGCCGATAAAGATAATTCTGAAGTCGTATTTTGTGGTGATAACATAAACTTACTTAGAAAGTTTAAGAGTTTATTTGAAACTTCATACTATCATATTAGCTTATCTACAGATATTATAGGTGTTGAATGTGCTGTAGCGCTAAAGAATGCTTATGCTTTAGGCGTATCACTAGCTATTGGATTAGCTATTGGAGCTGATGGATCTGGAAAGGAACATTACAATTCTCAGGCTGCACTTTTTGGACAAAGCATAAAGGAAGCTAAGCGCCTTTTGGAAATAGTCGGAGGAGGAGAAGAAAACATTATATATTTTGGTGGCGACTTATATGTAACTGTATTTGGTGGACGTACTCGTAGAATAGGAACTTTATTAGGACAAGGATTTTCATTTGAGGAAGCTATGGAACAATTAAAAGGAGTTACGTTAGAATCAGTAGTTATTGCTACTCGTGCTGCGAAATACGTACGTTGCTTAGCAGAAAAAGGAGTAGTTAAACTTAGTGATTTTCCAATGATAACTCATATTGATGAGATTATAAATTCAGGTGGTAAGGTTAATATTCCATGGGAAGCATTTGAGTCTGAAAAAATATTATGATTTATCATTAACTAACTGAAGATTTAGAGTGTTAAGTGTATTAACTCTAATTAAAATTCTAAAGTTAAATTATCATGATTATAAAATGAACGTGTGGTAAATATTATTGATATCATATTTTGAGTACAGTACTAGATTTAAACTTAGTGCTGTACTTTTCATAAGCTTCTTTTACAGTATATGATATAATCATTAAAAGATAAGAAAAATAAATTCATTATGTTTTCTATTTTTATAAAATTGTTATTCCAGTTAAAGAGAGTTAGTGTTATAATTACATAAGAAAATTGTGTAAAAAAGTGAATTAATATACATGTATGTATATTAATTTCTTTTTGTTTACTATATTTCATAGTAACTCATAAAATTTTATTTCGTTAGAATCAAAATTCCATTTAATTTAAGATAAGTTTCTATGTTAATAACGCTAATACATATTTAATATTACCAATACATAAAGTTTTTTTATTAGTAAAGTAGGGAAGAAGTTTATTTTAATGAGTATATATTATTTAATCACTTTTTATGAAAAGGCATACATTTATGATGTATTTATTTGCATACTTCAAAAAAGTGTTCTTAATAGAGCCTAAACATTTATTTCTAAAGACATAATATCTATATATGATATTTTTAGAGTATATGAATTTTTAGAACTTATGCATATCTTTAATTTTATAGATGGTGAGATGGTATTCGATATAGTTTGAGTTACTGATTTTCTTTTTCAGGGGGTAGCAATATATGTTTCAATGCGAATGCGAGCAAGAAGCAAGTTATATTATAGAATCAAAAAAGAAATGTCTTGAGTTAGGGTTGGACTCTAATAATCCTAAAATGCCTAAAAATATTATGTCTGAATTAGAATTAGGGAAAAAAAGAGATGCTTATGACGAAATTCTAGAAGTTGTCAAATTTTTCAGTAATAAAATGATAAAATTGTTAGAAGGTACACCTGTATTAATAACAATTACGGATGAAGATGGATATTTGCTAGATGTTCTTGGAGATAAATCTATTAGTGAAACAATGTCTCAATTTGGAGTTAAACCAGGTATACAATTTCGAGAAGAGGAAATGGGTACAAATGTAGTTAGTTTAACACTTAAGCAAAATCACCCAATACAACTAATAGGAAGCAATCACTATCATAAATGTTTTCAAGACTGCGCATGTTATGGAGTTCCATTTCATTATTCAGATGATGGTAATTTATTGGGAAGTATATGTATTATGACTGCGATTATACTTCATAATCCATTTTTTTTAATGACATTAACTACTGTAGTTGATGCAATAGAGCGTGAACTATTGCTAAGAAAGCAAAATCGAAAGATAACTGAACAAAAAGAATTGTTGTATGAATCAGAAAAGAGACAAAGAGAGTTTCTTGAAAAAGATTTAGCAATGAAGGATGAATTTATAACTTTAATTACACATGAATTTAAAACGCCAATAAATGTTATTTATTCAGCTATACAATTGATTGAACATGTGTATATTAGTGAAATTCCTGAATCAGTGAATAAACTTATTGGAAGTATAAAACGTAATACATTTAGACAATTGAGACTTGTGAATAATTTACTAGACATTACAAAATTAAAATCGGATCAGTTTAAATTAAATTTGAAATATTTAGATATTGTATCTTTAACAAGATTAATTACAGAATCAATAAAAGTTTATGCGGATCAAAAGAGAATTAATCTTTATTTTAAAACTAATGTTAACAATAAAAATATTTCAATAGATGATGAAAAATATGAACGTATAATCTTAAATTTATTATCAAACGCTATAAAATTTACACCGGAAGGAGGCTCAATAACTGTTGAGTTTAAAGAAAATATCAATAATAAAACAGTAGATATATCTGTAACTGATACGGGGGTTGGTATACCAAAAGAGAAACATAAAGTGATATTCCATAGGTTTGGACAAGTTGAAAATAATCTTTCGAGGTTAGCAGAAGGTAGTGGCATTGGATTAGCTCTTGTAAAGATGTTAGTAATTATATTAGAAGGAGAAATAGAAGTTGAGAGTGAGGTTGGGTGTGGAAGTAAGTTTACCATAACTTTACCTATTAAAGAGGATATAGTTAATGAAGAAAGTAAAATATCACAAAGATATGATAACAGGTTAATAAATGCCATTAATGTTGAATTTTCTGACATATATTTCTGATAATATTTAGATATCATTTCATTTTTGATTATGAATATAAAAATTAGAAAAAGTATAAACTAAAAATGAGGTGAGAAAAAATGACAAACTATAAATTTATTACAAATAATGATGAAAATGATTCAACAAATACAACAAATACATCTATGCCAGCAAAAAATAGGAAAAGACATAAACCTGTAAGAGGGATTCCTAGAACTGGAGTATAATAAATGGCAACTATAAGTTTGTAGAATCAAAAAAGTGCAGTACTAAAAAATATATTTTGGTACTGCACTTTTTAAGTTTATATAATTATAATCTAATCACTTTAAATTAAGAATATTTTTTATATTAAAACACATGATAAATTTAAATATTATAACTTAACGAAAAAATATGGAGGATCGGTAATGAGCATCTTAAAAAAAATAATAATATTTATAATTTTAACTTTATTAATAATTACATCACTAGATACTTCAACAAAAAGTGTATATGCTATCCCCAATTTAAGTAAAAACACTCCTATTAAAATAGCAGTATTTTCAGATAACTCTAGCGCTATGTATATTTCTCTCCTTAAACAAAATTTAGAACGTATTGAAAAAGAAAATGAAGACAAAGTCAAGTTTACGTTTTTTGATGCTAAAGACAATCAAGCTAAACAAAATGAAAGCATAGAGAAAGCTCTTTCGCAAGACTTTGATCTTTTTATTATAAGTATAATATCTCCAAATTTAAAAGATGTAGAAAGTACTTTGCGCAAAATAATGGAAAAAGACATTCCTATAATTTTGAATCCTGATCCAGTACAAGAAATAATAAACTTTGTTAAACCATATAAACGTTTTGTTGTTGTCGGCGCAGATTTTGAACAATCAGGTACAATGGAAGGGAGCATTCTTGTTAATGAATGGAGAGCTAATAAGCGGATAATAGATAAAAATCAGGATGATGTATTGCAGTATATTATGCTAAAAGGTAGAATCGGAAGCCCTCTAACATCGTTAAGGACAAAATATTCAATTTTAGCGCTTAATGATGCTGGAATAAAAACAGAGGAACTTGCTTCTCCATCGTGTGAGTGGATGGAAGATTGTGCCCAAAGTGCTGTGGAGTCATTATTTCTTAAATATGGTGACAAAATTGAAGCAATAGTTTCAAATAATGATGCGATGGCAATAGGAGCGGTTGAAGCTTTGCAGAAATATGGATACAACAAAGGCGGTAAATCTAAAACAATTCCAGTTGTAGGCATCGACGGTATGCCGACTGCTAAAGATTTGATAAAAAAAGGGTTTATGTCGGGAACCGTTGTTGTAGAACCTAGCGATCTTGCTGAAGCTCTTTATTCTATCGGTATGAATTTGGCTTATGGTAAATCACCCATCGAAAACACTAAATATAAATTTGATGAAACTGGATTTAGATTTCATTTAAAGTATAAGGAATTCATAAAATAGTTGAAGTAATGAGATTTTAATTAGGATTAAAATAATTAATGATGCGAAGTGCTGTGTGAAAGCTAAATAATTCAAGATTTTTGGCCTTTAAATAGAATTAATATTATATAAATATGGAATTAGGCAGCTGAAAATCATAAGATTTTAGCGAATTTAAATATAGAAAAGGTGTCACATCTAATGCGATTCATAATCAAATTTAATTTCCATGAGACTATCACACAGCCAAAGTCTAGAAATATATATGTATACCTATATATTTCATATAAATATTTTCATTAGTACAATTTAGGACATGCATAGCTTGTAAAATTAAAAAAACAATATATATACGTTGCAATAATAAACTTACATTTAAAATTCTAGCAAGCCAAGTGCTCAATTAAAATAATAATGTAGAAATTAAATTGTAACATATATATTGATGTAATGAAGTTTATGATTAGCAAATCCAAATAGTATGTAAGATAACATTATTGTATAAAAAATATAAATTTTAGAATTAGTAAAATATTTTTGTTGGAGAAATATGCTTATAGAATTAGCTGCAATAGTACATTTTAATTTAAATTTAGGAAATTAAAATTAAATTTATATTTTAATAGAAGAATTTAATGAATAATTATCATATTCTAATATATAATAAACAATCTAGATAAGAAAAAGGGGTGCAGCTAAATTGACAAAAATATATGATGTTGTATTAAATGCTCCGTTTGGTAGTCAGCAGGGCAGAATTACTTTTGTAATAAATGGTGAATCTTTGACAGGAGTAATCGATGGAATGGGATTTAAAAGCAAATTTAATAACGGAAGAATTCATGGAAACAATTTTGAATTTTCTGGAGAAATAAAAATTCTATTGGCTAAGTTAAAATATTCTGCTAAAGGTATTTTAAATGGTAATCTATTGTCAGCATCTGTTGATACAAAATATGGAACATTCTCTGTAACAGGAAGTCTTATATCTCAATCTTAACGTCAATTTAAACAAGATAAATATAAGAAATAATAAAAAAATTTGAAATACAAAAAGATAAAAAATAAGTTTAGATAATATAAATATTTGTTAGACAGTAAATTTATTCAATTAGATTTACTGTCTATATTAATTATTAGGATAATTAGTAGAAGTTGAATTTATATTACATAAATAGTATCCGGCAATTATTTGAAAAGTGAAAAGTATTATTGCTGTGATTATTTACAAGAGTATAATAATTTAACATAAGCAGATAATAAAAAGGGTTATAATTATGTAAGTATGATACAAATTAAGAGAAATACTTTCGGTTATATATCGTTTTTACTTATAAAATAAAAGAACTAAAAAACAAAAGAAGAAAGGAGAGATATAATGCAAGATATGAAAATAAAATCAGAAGCAGGATGGAAATTAGAGAATACTTATGCTGATCTACCTAAAATATTTTTTAGCAAGCAAAATCCAACACCAGTAAGATCTCCTAAATTAGTTATTCTTAATCAGCAGCTTACAGAATCATTAGGATTGAAGACAGAAATACTTCATGATAGTGATAGTATAGAAATATTTGCTGGAAATAAAATAGAAGAAGGAAGCTTGCCTATTGCTCAGGCTTATGCAGGACATCAATTTGGTTATTTTAATATGTTGGGTGATGGTAGAGCTATATTACTTGGTGAACAAATTACGCCAAGTGGTGAAAGATTTGATATTCAGCTAAAGGGATCAGGCAGAACACCATACTCTAGAGGTGGCGATGGAAGAGCCGCACTTGGACCAATGTTGCGTGAATATATTATTAGTGAAGCAATGCAAGGCCTTGGAATTCCAACAACTCGGAGTCTAGCAGTAGTAACAACTGGAGAACCTGTAATTAGAGAAAACGCGCTCTCAGGTGCTATTCTAACTCGGGTAGCTTCAAGCCATATTAGAGTTGCTACCTTTCAGTATGCTGCAAAGTGGGGAACTATAGAGGAACTCAAAGCTCTAGCTGATTACACTATTAAACGTCATTTTTCTGATGGTGATAACTTAGAGAATCCTTATATTTTTTTACTTCAAGAAGTTATTAAACGGCAAGCTTCATTGATATCAAAATGGCAATTAGTCGGTTTTATTCATGGAGTTATGAATACTGACAACATGGCTATTAGTGGAGAAACTATAGATTACGGACCTTGTGCATTTATGGATACATATGATCCGGAAACAGTATTTAGTTCTATTGATAGAGAAGGAAGATATTCATATGGAAATCAACCACCTATAGCTGAATGGAATTTAGCTAGGTTTGCTGAAACCTTATTGCCACTAATCCATAATAATCATGAAAAATCAGTAGAAATTGCACAAAATGAACTTTCAAAGTTTGCAGATTTATATCACGATAATTGGATTAGAGGAATGAGATCAAAACTCGGAATATTCAATAAAGAATCTCAAGATGAAGCACTTATTGAAAATTTGCTAAGTATTATGTATAAATATAAAGCAGATTATACTAATACATTTAGTTCTTTAACTTTAGATAGATGTTCTGATATGGAGTTATTTAAGACTAAAGAATTTGATCAATGGCATGAATTATGGAAGGCAAGATTAAATAGACAGCAGGAATCTAAAGAGTCTTCTAATATGTTAATGAAAAATTCAAATCCTTACGTAATACCACGTAATTATAGAGTTGAGGAAGCATTGTCGGCTGCTGAAGAAGGCGATTATACAGTTATGAATAAACTATTAAATGTATTATCTAATCCTTACGCATATTCAGATAATCAATCTGAATATGAAAAATTGCCTCCAAAATCTTGTGGCTCGTATCGAACTTATTGCGGAACCTAATTTTAAATAATAATATTAATAAATTTTTAATAAAATAAAGAATACCTAAAAAAGGGCGAGACATAATATAGCCCTTTTTTCATTTTGTGAAATATACATAAATCATTGGGATTATGTATTTAAGATAATAAAAAATATTAGAATTATTATGTAAAACTAAAACTAATTTTAATAAAAAATCATATAAAAAATTTAAAAAGTAATAAAAAAGACATAAAATTTATACGTTTACACTTAACAACTAATGAAATTTATGGTATAATAAAAAACGTATTCTGGAAATTGAAAAGGAGAGATTTGATGTCAAAAAGTTATCAATGGATAAAAGTTGCAAAAAAATCAATCGTTTTTTCTGTAGCTTTGAGTATTTATTTAGGTATTGGAACTGCTTTTTCAGCTAATTTAGCTAAAGCAGCTACGACACAAAATAAAGATATAATCTGCTCAACAACAGCGTACACAGCGGAGTCAGGAAGTGTGACAGCAAGCGGAAAAATAGCAAAGAGAAATGCAAATGGGATAAGTACAGTAGCGGTGGATCCAAGCGTAATTCCTTTTGGAACATATTTATATATAGAAGGTTATGGATATGCAATAGCTGCAGATAGTGGAAGTGCTATAAAAGGCAATTCTATTGATGTTTATTTTGATAGCGATAGCGAATGTGATAATTGGGGTAGGAAAACTGTTAAGGTTACGGTATTTGGAAAATCTGATAATTAAAGAAAAATGAAAATGTTTAACTAATCTAATATAAGTGATAAAGTGATCTATAAAAATAATTCTAATAATTAAATCCAGAAAGCAATTAATTCAGATTGACTTAGACAAGCTTATTTAGAGATCAGTTATACTTAAGTTTATAAAGTGAATATTCAATTGTTATAATATCTAAAAGAAGTGTTTCTAAAATATAGGGACACTTTTTTTATTTGAAAAAGAGGAAAATTGATGTAGTATTATTGACAAAATATCAATAATATCTTGATTAATTTAAAATTATATCAATAAAAGTTTTCATTTGAAGATAAAAGCAAAAAATAACGTGTTATATATTAACTAATTAATAATATAAAGGAATAAGATTGACAAACTAGGGAATAGTTGTTAGTATAAAAGTATTCCTACAAGAATTGTATGAATTAAAAAAATTAAAAAGGTGATAAATAAATGAATATTGACTGGAATTTCGTAGTGACTAATTTGCCTTTGTATGAGAAAGCTGCATGGCTTACATTAAAGTTAGCTATTGTAGGGATACTTTTATCATTGGTAATAGGATTACTATGCGGAATAATATTATACTTTAAAGTAAGAGTTTTGGATAAAATTGTACAAGCTTATATTGAGCTTTCGAGAAATACTCCACTACTTGTACAGATATTTTTTCTGTATTTTGGTTTGCCTAAATTAGGATTTAAAATGGGAGAAGCTACTTGTGCTATAATTGGTTTAGCATTTCTTGGCGGTAGCTATATGGCTGAAGCTTTTAGAAGCGGAGTTGAGGCTGTAAGTAAGACACAAATTGAATCTGGCATAAGCATTGGTCTTTCAAAGGGCCAACTTATTAGATATGTCATAATTCCACAAGCTTTTTCAGTAAGTATGCCTTCAATAAGTGCAAATTGCATATTTTTATTGAAAGAAACTTCTGTGCTTGGAGCTATATCAATAATGGATCTCACAAATTTAACAAAAGATTTAATAGGAATGTACTATAGAACTTTTGAATCATTATCATTGCTAGTTTTGATTTATCTTATCATGATTCTACCTTTATCATTTCTAATGTCTTGGATAGAAAGGAAGGTTCGATATGCAGAATTCGGCAATTAGTGTTATTTTTCAAGAAAACAATATTAAGCGTTTATTTGAAGGCCTGTTCGTAACAGCAGAAATTGCTTTTATATCTATTATTATAGGATCTATACTAGGAATACTTATAGGTTTGAGTAGGACTACAAAATCGAAGGCGATACTTTTTATTAACAGAGTTTACCTAGAAGCTTTTAGAATAATACCAACGTTGGTTTGGTTATTTGTATTCTACTTTGGAGTTACTACAGCATTAAATATAAACCTTAGTGGAGAAGTTGTTTCTGTTATTGTATTCAGTCTTTGGGGCGCAGCAGAAATGGGAGATATAGTAAGAGGATCTCTTCAATCATTACCAAAACATCAGATTGAATCAGGGAAGGCTTTAGGTTTAAATTATTATCAAATATATAGATATGTACTTATGCCTCAAGCTATAAGAAGAATGATACCTGGAACCATCAATTTAGCAACTAGAATGATTAAAACTACTTCGCTTGTAGTTTTAATAGGTGTTATAGATGTTGTTAAGATGGGGCAGCAAATTATTGAAAGTTCAAGATTTCAATTTCCTACTGCTTCTTTCTGGATTTATGGTTTTATATTCTTCTTGTACTTTATAATATGTTATCCACTATCAAAAATATCGAAAAGACTAGAATCAAAGTGGAATAATTAGGAGGAACATACATGGATAAGAATAATAATCCTGTCTTGCTTGAAATACAGGATGTTCACAAAAAATACGATGAAAAAGAAATATTAAAAGGTATTGACTTAAGTCTCCACAAAGGAGAAGTACTAGTTATCTTAGGACCTTCAGGCTGTGGAAAAAGTACTTTTTTGAGATGTCTCAATGGACTAGAAAAAATTCAAGGTGGAGATATTAAATTTAAGGAACAAAGTTTTACAGATAAAAATGCCGATTGGCAAAAGATTCACGAGAAAATAGGAATGGTTTTTCAAAACTATGAATTATTTCCTCATATGACAGTTATTGAAAACATACTTTTAGGTCCTTTAAAGGTTCAGAAAAGAGAGAAATCTGAGGCACTTGCTCAAGCAGAACAACTTTTAAATAAGGTTGGATTACTTGACAGGAAAGATTCATATCCACGTCAACTTTCAGGGGGCCAAAAGCAAAGAATAGCTATAGTTAGGGCATTATGTATGAATCCAGAAATAATACTTTTTGATGAAGTAACAGCATCTCTTGACCCAGAAATGGTAAGGGAAGTACTAGATGTTATATTAGGCTTAGCTAAGCAAGGTATGACTATGGTAATTGTTACACACGAAATGGGATTTGCCCAATCAGTGGCAGATAGAATAATCTTTATGGATGAGGGCAAAATATGTGAAGAGTCGGGACCAAAAGAATTCTTTACAAATCCAAAGACAGAACGTGCTAAGCACTTTCTAAATATATTTCAATTTTAATTATTAATAGGGGGATGACAAAATATGAAAAGCATAAAAAAAATAGTAGCAGCTTTACTTTTAAGTACTGTAGTAGTTGGAAGTTTTGTTGGCTGTGGTAATTCAGCACAAACTAATAAAGGTGATTCTAATAAAGCAGCGTCTAGCTCTTTAGAAGACATAAAAAAACGTGGAACTATAAAGATTGGTGTATTTAGTGATAAAGCTCCATTTGGATATGTTGACTCAGAAGGAAAAAACCAAGGATTTGATGTATATGTTGCAAAGAGATTTGCTAAAGATTTACTTGGAGATGAGTCAAAAGTTGAATTTGTTTTAGTGGATGCAGCAAGTAGAGTTTCTTATTTAGAATCTAAAAAAGTTGATATAATTATGGCTAACTTTACTGTCACTGATGAAAGAAAAGAAAAAGTTGATTTTGCAAATCCTTATATGAAAGTATCACTTGGCGTAGTTTCACCAGATGGCGCTAAAATTACTTCAGAAGATCAACTTAAAGGCAAGAAGGTTATTGTAGCTAAGGGAACAACTGCTGAAACTTATATGACTAAAAACCATCCAGACGTTGAACTTGTAAAATATGAACAGTATTCAGAAATATTTCAAGCATTAAAAGATAAACGTGGTGATGCTATTTTAAGTGATAACACAGAAGTTATTGCATGGGCTAAAGATAATCCTGGATTCTCTGTTGGTATACCATCACTTGGAAGTACAGATACCATTGCTCCAGCTGTTACTAAAGGTAATACAGAACTTAGAGATTGGATTAACACTGAACTTGAAAGCTTAGGCAAAGAGAACTTTGTTCACAAAGCTTATGATGAAACATTAAAATCAGTATATGGTGCTGAATTTGAAGATAGCCTTGTAGTTGAAGGTGGAAAAATACAATAAGATTTTTTAAAGGATGAGGATACAATGTAATCTTCATCCTTTATTTTTATGCACTCGAATTATACACTGCAATCAATATTTAAGAAGTATTATGCTCAGCTAGCATTTTAAATCGCTTAATTAAAGTTTTATAAGAAAGTTATGTTTTATAAAGAAAATAAAAAAGAAGATATATTCGCCTACGATTTTATTCTCGTTTTGAGAATCGGAATGTATGAGTACGAAGTTTGTATTCATGGGCATTAAATCGATTAATAGCGATATTTTTTTTGTAGTCAAATGTGTAAGATTATGCTAATATTTAAATATGAATACCTATTTGGGAAAGTTTTTTCTTTTAAGTCTAGTTAATAAAAATCCAAATAGATTTTAGTATGTGTTTGCTTTCTTTAAAAGTTGTGTTGTAAGCAAACTATATTTAATTATTTCATTCGGAGGTGTATATGAGAGTTGTTAGTGTTTCCAGCCTAAAGGGAGATGAAATACTAGGAAAACAGATTTTTGATGAATCTGGTAGAATTTTACTTAGCGTTGGAGTGAGGCTGAAACCTTATTATATCGAAAAAATTAAGGAACTTGGTATTTATTCGGTATATATTGATGATGATATATCAAAAAATCTCGACATTGAAGAAAGTATTTCTGATAAGACACGGCAAATGAGTAAACATGCAGTAAAAAAAATGATAGATGGATATTGCCGTGAAGGAAAAACTGATAATAACAGCGTTATGAATTCTGTCAACTCAGTTATTGAAGATATACTATCAAATAAAGATGTTTTAATAAATGTTGCAGAAATAAGTGCTAGTGATAATAATATATATTCTCATTCCGTAAATGTATGCGTATTAGCTACAATTATAGGAACTCATATGGGATACAGCATGTCAAAATTAAAAGATATAGCTGCAGGTGCACTTTTGCATGATATTGGCAAAATAAGAATTATGAACGATAAAAAAATTTCGTCTGGATTTAAAGATAAAAATGAATTCAATAGATATATGGAATTAATGCATCCTAAGATTGGGTATGATTTTCTAGGGGATCAGCATGTTTGGAATGCATATGTTAAAGTGGCTGTTTTAATGCATCATGAAAGAAATGATGGAAGTGGATATCCTTTGCAGTTAAAAGGAGATGAAATAAATCAATTGGCAAAAATTGTATCTATTTGTGATACGTTTGATAATATGATATCCGGCAGAGAAGAAAATGAACGGAAAACTGTGTATGAAGCAATTGAATATCTAATAGGTATGAGTAATATTTATTTTGATGAAGAAATAGTGAAAAAATTTACTATGAATATAGCAGCTTTTCCTACAGGAAGTGGTGTTATTCTAAATTCAAATGAAAAGGGGTTAGTTGTAAAACAAAACAACTCAATGCCAATGCGCCCTGTAGTAAAGGTGTTGTATGATGAAACGGGAAGTTTACTATCTGAACCTTATGAAGTCGATCTATTGAAAGAATTAACACTTTTTATTACAAAGACTAGTGAAATTTAATTTTAGGAGGATAACATGAAGAATCAAAACAAGGATGAAATAAATATTTATTCTAATGATTTCCTAAAATTAATGAATAGTATTCATGTGAGATTTTTAGAGGTGAATTCTATAAATTATAATGAGTTATTAAGAAAATCATTAGAGGAAATTGGAGAATTTTTTGATTTAGATAGAATATATATATATCATTTTTCTAAAGACCCAACTTTTATGAAAATAGAATGTCAATGGAATAAAAAGTTAATAAAACCAAAAAGGGAAATTATAGAGGATGAAGTAGTTTACGCTTTTCCTTGGTTAATTCGTCAAATTAAAAGTAAGGATTTTATTGCTTTAAATAATATAACTGAATTTCCGGTTGATGCAACATTTGAATTAGAAGCTTTTAATATAGAGGGAATAAAATCGTCTCTTATAATTCCATTAAAAGATAAAAACAAATTAATAGGTTTTATAGGATTTGAAACCTTATCGAAATCGATAATATGGCAATCGGAACAGGTAAAAATATTAAATAATATTTCAAAGTTTTTAGAATTCATAAAAGCTAGGATTACAAAATTAAAAGAATACGAATCACTTCTTAATGGCCAGACTATTTTACTTGATAATGCTGCCTCACAGATTTGGGCACTAAGCAATGTTACTTCATATGCTACTGTTAATGAGGCTCATGCAGAATTTTTTGGAAAGAAAAAAAGCGATTTAGAATATAAAGACCTATATGACATATTTGATATTAATACTGCAAATAAGTTATCTGAAAATAATTGGGAATTATTTAGGAATGATGAACCAGCAGAGAAAGAGCTTAAAATTAAGAATTGGAAAGGCGAGGACAGGCTTCTTCAAGTTAAAAGTAAACCTATTAACGATGACTATGGTAACATTAAATATCTTGTTTGCACAGCACAGGATATTACGGAACAAAGAATTGCAGAAGCTGAATTATATAAGGCAAAAGTAGAGGCTGAATCGGCAAATATAGCAAAGAGTCAGTTTCTTGCAAATATGTCACATGAAATTAGAACTCCAATGAATGGAATATTTGGATTTTTAGAATTATTGGAATCGTCAAATCTCTCCTTGGAACAAAAAGAATTTGTACGCGAAGCAAAATCTGCTTCAGATATTTTATTAAATATTATTAATGATATATTGGATTTTTCAAAGATTGAGGCTAAAAAATTAGTACTAGAAAACATAAGCTTTAATTTAAGAACTATTATAGAAGATGCTGTTTCACTTTTTGTTCCCAAAACTTTGGAAAAAGGAATTCAGCTTTATACAATAATTGATCCAACTATTCCAGATGAGGTTATAGGTGATCCGTCAAGACTTAAGCAAATATTAAATAATCTTTTGAGTAATGGTGTTAAATTTACCGATGCTGGTGAAATTGCAATTAAGGTTGATTATTTTGAGGAAGAAAATGATATCGCACTTCTTACATTTGAAGTGAGGGATACTGGAATTGGAATTAGTGGAAAGGATATACAAAAACTTTTTAAATCTTTTAACCAAGCAGATGCATCTACCACAAGAAAATATGGAGGAACTGGACTTGGACTTTCTATATGCCGAGAATTGGTTAATATGATGGATGGTGAAATAACTGTTGATAGTGTATTGGATAAAGGATCTACTTTTAGATTTTGTGTAAGATTAAAAATATCTAAAAGGGCTTCTGAACATATCTCTATTTTCGAAAATGTTAATGACGTAAATATTTTGATTGTTGACAATGATGAAAATAGTAGAAAGATTACAAGTTCTTACCTCAGAGGAACTGGATTACATATAATTGAGGTTGATGGTGCTGGTGAAGCAATTTCAACAATTATTTCTAATAATGATACAAAAAATAAAATAAGCATTGTAATTATTGATTGCGAGATACCAGGAATGAATTGTTATGAACTTGCACGAACGTTAAAAAATATACCCATAGCGAAAAATATAAAGTTAATACTGTTAATGTCGAGGTATAAAGGAGACTTTAAGGCAGCAATGGAATATGGATTTTCGTCTTATTTGACCAAGCCACTAAAAAGAGATGATTTACTTAGCTGTATTGCTGTAAATTTAGGCTTGAAAAAAGAAGATGAAGAACATCATGAAGACTCAAATAAAAATGTAGTTAAAAACATTTATAACTTATCAGAAATTAGAATTTTATTGGCGGAAGATAATGAAGTTAACAGAAAAATTTTTATAAGCATGCTTAAATCTCGTGGTATTACTTGTGATGTAGCATTAGATGGTAAAGAAGCATTAAGAAAAGTATCGGAAGAAGATTATGATATTGTATTCATGGATTGTCAAATGCCAATAATGGATGGATATAAAGCTACTGCTGAAATAAGAAGAATTGAAGAAAATAGAAAACATACAAAAATTGTTGCAGTAACTGCTAATGCAATGGAAGGTGATTCGGAAAAATGCATTAAATCTGGAATGGATAGTTATATTACTAAACCTATTAATTTTGATATTGTATTTAAAATAATTGAGGAAAGCATTATAAATAAAAAGCATAATAGTATAGACTATTCTAGAATAATAGATAACTATGTTAATCAGTTTTCTAGAGATACAGGTCTTGATATAGAAGATGCATTAGAAATATTTGAAGACTACATAAGGTGTTTACCTGATTTGTTAGATGGAATTAATGATGCCATTAATACTAACGACTTAAAGAAGCTAGCAAAGTTTTCTCATGAATTAAAAGGTTCATCTGGAACACTAGGGATAAATTCTGTTCACGAATTAGCTACAATGCTTGACAAAAAAGCTTTAGAAGAAAATTTAGATGAATGTAATAAGATTTTTGGGCAAATAAAAGATTTGTTTTATAAAATATAATTTAATAATAGCAGTCAAATTCTGAAAATTACAGATGAAGGAGTTTTTAATATGAAGAAGATTTTGATAGTAGATGACTCATCGTATATGCGAATGTTTATACGAAAAATTATTCAAAAAAGGGGAACTTATATGATCCTAGAAGCATCAGGTAAAGATGATGCAATAGAAGTATATAAAATTGAAAGTCCTGATATTATAATTTTAGATTTAAATATGTCTGAAGTTAGAAAGGATGGCATTGATGTTTTGAGTCAAATAATGAGTATTGATCCTGAAGCAGTAGTGATTATTATATCGGCAGTAGGGTATGATGATGTTAAGGATGAATGTTTAGCCCTAGGAGCTAAGAGTTATATAAAAAAGCCATTTGATACTCAAACTTTAATAAAGACACTAGAACAATATAAATAGAATTTTAATATAGAAATTTAAAGATTGTTATTTATACTGAAAAATATATATTTAGTAAATTAGTTGAGATTAAAGAATGCAGTTATTAATGGAAAATGTATTCTTTAATTTTTTATTAATAAGGAATAAATTCGCGTGTTTATAAACAACCTAACATTATAAATTTAAATAATTTTGAAAAGTTAAGTGGGAGTCTTATTTTATTATGATAAATAGAATATGTATTGCAATAATAAATTTGCATTTAAAGACATGGTAAGCTAGGTATTAAACTAATATAATATTAGCATATAGAAAATCAATTGCAATATACTATTATAAATAGCTATAAATTAATTTATTCAAAGTAAATATATTATATGAAATGCAGTAAATAAATATTATTTTTTGAATTAAAGTAAGAATTTATTTGATATTATTTAAGGAGGATTTTATGTTAGACATTATAATTTACATAGTAATAGGGGCCGCAGCAGGTATTTTAAGTGGTTTGTTTGGAATTGGTGGTGGAATAATTATAATTCCTGCATTGATGTATTTAAAAGGATTTTCACAGCTTACAGCTCAGGGAACGTCTCTCGTTGCAATGCTTCCACCAGTTGGCTTACTTGCATTCATGGAATATTATAAGAAAGGCAATACAAATATAACTGCGGGTATAATTATTTGTGTTACTATGCTAATTAGTGCAAAATTTGGAGGCCAGCTTGCTAATATTCTTCCAGCAAGTATAATGAAAAAAGCTTTTGGAATATTTATTATTTTGGTTGGAATAAAAACTTTTCTGGGTAAGTAATGAAAAACAGTTAATCAGTAAAAAATGTTAGTCTATATTATTAAAATAACCATTAATTTATTATAAGTTAGTGGTTATTTTTTTATATGTTTATAATTTAATTGCTGTATCTTCACTTGAAAATAGTCTAAAAACATAGTACTTAAATTAAGTAAAATATTAAAGATTCATTAATTATATCTGAATATTTGGTCATTTTTGATATATGAGATGATAAATTAAAGAAAATAAAAAAGCCCCAATTGGGGGTGCTTTAATTAAAGAAAATGAGTGAAAATACAATGGAGCTGATAAATATCTAAATCAATGTGCTTTGGAATATACCATCATATAGTTCACTCAAAGCTATAGATCGAATCGTATTTATTAAGTGTATGCCTTTCAACAATTTAAATACCGTCTAACTAAAGTGCTATTTTTCTAGCATCTTGATTATCTATTGCAGAAATAAGAGTTATTTTTTCGTTTGAAATCAAGATATTAGTATTTTCAACGCTAGGGTTTTTTACTGTTACTACAAGATTTCTTGGGCCACCTACTGCCTCTATAGCTCTATTTATAAGTTTAATAGTATAAGAAAATACTTCTTTTATATCTTCATTTGATGAAAATACAATTGCATGTCCAGCTTTAAGCATTAGAATGCTATTTCTTATTATTGTTTCGATAGGATTAGATGCTTCAACAACAACTCCATTTACAGTATAGGAATTATCGCTGTTAATTATAGATAACCTAGATTCAAGATATTTATCATTTAAACATTTATCTAATGCATTAGTATTATTGTAAAGAATATTACTGTAGGAGCTAGCACCATTCTCTTTACAAGTCATTAAACTAAGTTCCTCTAAGTGCAATTCTAATTCTTTAATTACTGAATCTACTATTTCATTCTTTTTTTGCTCACTGTATTTCTTATATTCTTCACAAGCAACATGAGCTAATTTAATAGCATCTTCCATTGTGTCAAAAACTCCACAATCTCCTTGTCTATCAATTATAATTGCATATTGAATTGGTTTTTTTACTATCATAGTATTTATCCCCCTCATATTTATAGATTTTAATTTTTTACTATGATTTCTACTAATATAGAAGCAGAAGAAGTTAAATAATTAACGTTAATTATTTAACAATAAGATTTAAAAAAATATAGATATTTATATTACTATCTTATTAAGTATTATAACAATATGTTACTAATTATTCAAGTAGTTGTTGTGAATTTTCTGAATTTTATTTTTCATTGTTAAAAAACTAGCTAATTATAAATTCAATTTGAAGAATATGTATAAATTATCATAATAAAAAATAATAATTTAACAATCTTAAAAGTATATATGGATAGATAATATAGTTTGTTTTTTTATAGATATTTATTTATATAACATAAGTAATCAATATTTCTACTAAGTAATAATTGACAAAAACATCAAACAATATACAATTATCTTATTAGGATATAGGGGGAATTATAAATGAAAAAAATAGTCAGTAGATTAATATTTGGTTTCGTATTATTTTCAATAATTGGATATAGCGGCATTCCAGAGAAGGTAAAAAATGAATATATTAATAGTAATAAGTATGCAGGAATACATATAAAAGAAATAAAAGAGAGATCAGTTCTAAATAATTCAGGAGAAGAAATAGGAAAAAGAGGAGAAGTTACATATAATCCTGATAAAATAACAGATGAAGCTTTAATAAATTTTTATAATGATAAGATTAAGAACACCGGGTATAACTATTATACTTTAATAAATGAAAAAGATAAAACTCAGGGTATTGTTTCAATTGCATGTGTAAATGTATTAACATATTCAGAAATAGATGACAATGGATATATAGTAAAAGCAAATAAAAATTTTGAAGTCAAATAGGATTGTATAAATTATAACTTTTGACTTCATATATAAGTTAATTAAAAGAAGGCACTAAAATGATCTCTAAGACTATTTTAATGCCTTCTTTTAATTAATTTTTTAAGGTAAAATTTTAGCTTTAAACTTGAAATTTCTTCTCAGCTTTATCGTAATCTTTTAATAAATGATTCTTTCTTTTAAATATGAAGTAATATGGAACTTCATAAGCTAACATGAATATCCATCCTATGAGGCTGGCATAGGCCATACTTATCATTCCTACATGAGAAACTAATATAAAAACGAATATTACTCTAAAGGATATTTGGATAAGTGTAGAGATTAATGTAATCTTCATGTTTCCCATGCCTCTGAAAAAACCTTGAATACCATTTGTAAATGCAGGAAATAAATAAAAAAATGCCATAAGTCCTAAGTAACTCACACCTAAGTCAACCATGTTATTATCATTATAAGAGACAAATAATTTCATTATAGGTGTCTTAAAAATTAATACAACCAAGCAGATTATTATCCAATAACAAAATTCTATGAATAAACCAACTCTAAATCCTGCCTTAATACGATCTTTATCATTTGCACCACGATTTTGAGCAACAAAAGTCATCATTCCATGAGATATACTTTGTTGTGGAGTGAAAGCAAAATCATCAACTCTGTTTACAGCATTAAAGGCTGCTATTGTAGCTACCCCTAATGGATTGATAGCACCTTGAATTAACAATTTGCCGATTGGCTGACAAGATTGCTGCAAAGCTGTTATTGATCCATGCTGGAGAGTTTGTTTTAAAAGCGTTCTATCTAATTTTATATCTTTTCTAGATAGTCTCAACAATGGTACTTTTTTATATATGTAAATTATACAAAATAGAGCGGAGCAAGCTTCAGCAATAGTTGTAGCTAGTCCAGCTCCAAGTACGCCCATATTAAAGCCTCCTATAAAAATAAAGTCAAGACATCCATTTAAAATAGATGCTATAGCTAAAAATCTTATTGGTGTTTTTGAATCCCCAACACTTCTCATTGCTGCAGATACTGCATTATATAAATATGTAAAAGGCATTGCGGCAAATATTATTCTTAGATAGAGTGTTGCAGATTCGAGAATTTCATTTGGAACTCCAAGGAGGATTAATATATTCTTAGAGAGGATTAAGCCTAATATTACAATTATTAGAGAAAAAAAACATCCAAATATTAAAGTTGTCGAAATCTCTTTCTTTAATTCTTCATATTTCCCGGCTCCAAAAAATTCACTCATAAGAACTGATGCTCCGATACATATACCTGTTATTCCTAAAATTACAATATTCATTACAGGATTAGCAGTTCCAACAGCTGCCAAAGCATCTGTACCAGAAAATCTTCCTACTATTATCGAATCTACGGCGTTATAAGTAAGTTGGAGCAGATTTCCGAGTATTAATGGAATAGAAAAGCTTATAAGATGCTTAGGTATATTCCCTTTAGTCATATCTTTAGTCATAATTTTCACTTCCTTAATATTTCTTTATTAGGTTATTATACTAAAGGGGAGACTACGTCTTCAACAAACTAATTAGAGAAAATGTTTCATTTTGAAATCATTTTAGCTTTCTCCATAATGTACTATGACTAATTTTCAATCTTTTCTCAACTTTGACCTGATTCATTCCTTCTTGCTCCATTACATACTTTATAATACGAGTTTCTATTTCTTTTAAGCTTCCATTTAAATCAATAGGGACTAGAGAAGCATTTTTATGATTTTCAAATTCAACTTTTAAGGCTGTTTTTACTTCATCAACATTAATATAAGAGCCATTACATTTAAGTGCTAATTGATTTACGACTCTCATAAATTGCCGTATATTTTCAGGCCAAGCGTAGTCAGATAGTAATTTTATACCACCTTCTTTTATACCTACCACTTGACTTGCACATCTTAAATCTAGCTTTGAAAGATACATACTTACCATATTACTGATTTCATCACTATAATCTTTTAAAGGATTTAATTCGATTCTAACTTCATCAATTATTGAACGGAGCTGCCTAAGTAATTTTCCGCTACTAACACAGAGTTCAACAGGTAATTCGCAAGACGCAATTATTTTAATAGTATTGTTTCTAGATAATTTTTTTAAAATATTAGCTATCTTTTTTTGCCCTTCTGTATATAACGTATCAATATCCTCTAGAAATAATGTGCCGCCTTCGTTTTTAAAATTATCAATTATGATTTTATATAGAAAGTCGTAGTTGTAATATTTAGGAATAGAGTGACAGCTTATACATATTAAGCTTTTTCTTTTTTGAGGACCATAGTAAGTGCATAAATATCCGATATCATTCTTGCACATTCCGTCTTCGCCAGTAATAATTGTTGGAAGTGGTGTGTTACTTAGATATGATATTTGAGAAAGAATTGTTTGAGGAAATACTGTATGTACAAAGCTTGGTGATATTTCATCTGGATTTAATATTTTTATAAAATCATCAATATTGCTTTTTTCTCTTTTTTCATAATATGTATATTCAACTGCTTCGGATTTTAATTCTTTATTATTAGAAAGAGAGTTGCATAAGCGTACTGCTTCATCAATAGCACTTTTTACAGCTTCAATTCCACTTGTAATAAGTATGCTATTAATTCCAAACTCCTGCGCTGTTTCATATACCATATTATCGCCGATAATGAGTTTGTAGTTTTCTTGTTTTAGTTCTTTAATTAAGTCTGGAATATCTTTATGTTCAAAATAACACTTTGATTCGATTGAATAACCTAAAAGTTCACTTAACTGTTTAAATGATTTAAATATATTGGGATAAGATAAAAATATTTTTTTTCCTTTATATCCTTCAGATAATTTTAAAATTCTAAGTATATCAAAGGCATTAATATGAATTTCAACAATAGGAGTTTGAGTGATTTTCCTGCAAATTTCTGCAGTACCACCTCTTGTTATGATCACATCATATTTTTTGTTTATATTTACTTGTTTCAGAATTTTTGGTCCTTGTTCATAATTCCCTTGATATACATCAATTTGGAAATCCTTATATTCAGATGAAACTGACATTGCGATTTCTTTTAACCCAAAGTAGGGTGCTAAAAAAAGTATTTTTGCTTTCATAACTGTATTTACTCCATTAATTAATTTATTATACTATTATATCAAATATATAAATTAATTAATTACATATATTATCTATATTTAAAACTCTGGAAATCCAAGCACTTAATTGCAGCATATATATGGAGCAAATATGTATTCAATTTCCGCTGATATGCATATAAGTCCGGCTCTCATTGTAGAAACTTATAATATATAGATACCGAAAAAGGCAGTTATCTATATATTATAAATTTATGTTTATATTTGAACGAAGCCAGCGCTATAAAAACACTGGCTTCGTTCAATTACTTAATAGTTTCTTTTAATATAAGAATATAAAATATTATATTACCTTATTGGACAAACTCCATTTGCGCACTCTTTATCAATTATTTCATGTTCGTCATCATCATCAAGTTCAGCTAATAATTCATAATCTATAGGTTTAATATTTTTTATACGTTCCTCATAATCTTCTTTTGTTGTAGATTCATAAGGTAAAAGAGGGTAAGTTTCGTCTGTTAGAGGAAGGAAAGTTATACCAACCACATAGTCAAAATTCTCATAGAGCCAATTGGCAACATCATCCCACTCATTTTCTCTTACATGTACGGTAATTGAAGTATTGTGATCAGTCCAATTTATCATTGATAATTTATAAAGTTCAAGTTGTTCTATAGCTCCAACATCATATTTTGTTTTTCCGTAAGGAGCTTTGATTGGAAATTCTATAACTTTTGTTGTGCAATTTTCATCACTTTGACCATTTTCATTATAAATTGGATAGCATTTTAGCTTTTCTATCATTTTATATAGAGGATCAGATGTAGAGATCCTAACTCTTCTAATATAATAATTAGAATGTGAATAATGTATTCCTGAACTTACACATGGAAGTGTGGATAGAGATCCTTCAGGCTTAATTGTTGTCATAAGCTCAGGAATGGAAATTCCAAGTTCTGAGCAGTATTTAATACCTTCGCCTCTAACTACATCTCTTAAACGCTTTAGCAATAAACCTAAATTTTTATAAGTCATGTTTGTTCTATTTACCATATCCATCATTCCAGTTAATGATATTCCAACGATTCTATCATTTTGCATGATTTTATTCCAATCTGGAAGTTCTACGTTTACTAGGGTCATTCTAATAGCCACTCTAGTAGATAGCTTTATTATTTTTTCTAATTTATCAATATCTAGGTTATTATCTTCATTTACGAATGAGGCTAAATTGTTAGTTGATAGGTTGCAGCATTGATGTGAATTAAGCAAAATTTCTCCACATGGGTTACAACCTTTAAATGTACTTTTTCTTCTCATAGCTTCACTTCCATTAATAAAACCAGGTTCACCATTTATTTTTATGGATTCTAGGATTTTCTTTATTTTATTAAGCGATGGTTTTTCTTTATATAAAACAGAATTATTACTCATTTTCCTATGAGATACTTCTGAATTTTCAATCCAATTTCCATTGACTATTGTATATAATTTACTTTTTGCATTTATAACATCCTCATCATTTTCATCGCAAATTATCATCATTGCACTACGCCTAACTCCACCAGAAACTACATTTTCACTTATTATGGTAGCTATATCAAGCACATCTATGGACCTTAAGCTTCCATTAACAAGATTACTGCAAACCTTATTTATTTTTTCAAACATTCTTTTTAACGATTTATGACCAGATGCTCTGCCACCAAATCTTTTTAATCTTTCACCCTCAGGCCTTACATAGCTGTAGTCAAATGTAATTTTCTTAATATTAATATATTCAGGACTTGTAATCAAATTAAAGTAAGTTTCTAGAGCATTACACCAGCCTTCTTTGCTATCACCAATTTTAATCTTAGCGACTGATGGATTTACCTTGTCTAAAATAAGTTTGGTGTTTTCCATATATTCTTTTGGCATGAACTTATGAATATCTTCATTATATTCGCTGTCAAGAAATATTCTCCTTATATTAGGCATTTTTGATATTAGAGATTTATCTATTCTAACACCGACACCTGACCCAATCATGAGAAGATAGAATATGTCTACAAAATCATGGAATTTCTCAATCATTGTAAATGCACAGTTATAATTTGAAAGTGGATATTCTTTTACTATATCAGTTCCACCCATATAAAGAGTTCTACCTGATGTAAAGGTCCTTAAATTGAATAAATTATCAAATAACAGCTCAGCTTCTTTTACTTCATCTTGTAGATTTATACTTAATCCCTGTTTCTTTTTAAATTCTATACCAAGTTCAATGTTATATTCTGTTGTTCTAAGAACTGTTTCAAACCAAGTTTCTCTTCTTTTTTTATTGTTTAAATATCTAGAATAAGTTCGTAAATAAACAAATTCGCCAATATTGCTTAAAGGCGTATGCTTAATTTCTCTGTATTTGCTTAAAAATGATTCTGATAATAGTTCACTCATATATATTCCTCCAGTTTTACTTAATAAGCTAATAATTTCTTTCTAATCCTTATATTCTTTTGAATTATAATATCTTCAAGTTTTATAATAACATTATTTTAAATCATTTTATGATAAAATACAATATGTTGTATTTGTAAAAAAGTATTTATACAATATATAGAGTTGTCCTATTCGCCATAATGATTGACTTTAACAAGTAATATGAAAAATTAATCAAGTATATTTAAGAAAGACTTATAAAATAAAAGTGTGATTTTATAAAGAGATTATATGTGTAATTGCATAAACGTGATAACAATCACGGTTTTATATAATAAATCGTGATACTGTAATTTAGTAATATAAAATTTTAAGCGGCTTTAGCGATAGATCTAAATATAAGCTATATGCAGTTACTTACAGGTATAACTGTAGGTTTTTTATTGCGCTCAAAAGTTTCATAATATAAATTATTACTTTTAGCTAAGATTAGCACATAGACCGCTTGTACAGAAAGGAAAGATAAAATACAATGACTAAAAGTGAGCTTGAATCATTAAAATTAGAAGGTTTTATGCAGCAACAAGATAAAGAATATTTTTCACTTAGAATATTGACAGATGCAGGAAATTTAAGTTCTAATGAAATGATTTGTCTAGCAGAAATATCTGAATTATATGGAAATGGATACATGGGATTTACAACACGGCAATGTGTTGAAATACCTTGGATTAGAGAAGATTTAATTCCAGAGGTTAAGAAGAGGATATTAAACGCAGGAATTAAGACGGGAGGCACTGGTACAAGGGTTGTAGCTGTAGCTGCTTGCAAAGGAGCACTTTGTAGGTTTGGATTATTAGATTCACAAGAAATAGCTAAAAATCTTGATAGAAAGTTTTTAGGAATAGATCTTCCAGGTAAATTTAAAATTGGAGTATCAGCATGCCCTAATAATTGTGTAAAAGCTCCAATCAGTGATTTAGGTTTTTTGGCTCAAAATGAACCCAAGGTTGAGACAGATATGTGCAAAGGGTGTAAGATTTGCGAACGTACTTGTAAAGTTGATGCAATATCAATGGTACATAAAAAAGCAGTAATAGATTATAATAAATGCATTTCTTGCGGTCAATGTATCAAAGCATGTCCATTTAAAGCCATGAAGTTAGAAAAGGAAGGAGTTGCGGTATATTTAGGTGGTAAGTTAGGAAGAAATTTAAGAATAGGAAATCGTCTTAAAAAACTTTACCAGATTGATGAATTGGAAGCTATTACAGAAATGGTTATTGAGTATTATAAAAATAATGCTAACAAAGGTGAAAGATTAGGAACGACAATAAATAGATTAGGTTTTAATCATATAAAGAACAAATTAGATATATAGATATTGCTATAGTTAACTCTCGTTTAGTACTATTTTAAGAATTATGTTATTGAAACATAGTTAAATGAATTGACAATGATGAATAAATAAAATAAAATGATATTAAATGATAATAAAGTACATTGAATGAGAATGAATTACTATGGGGGAGATGTAATTATGAAAAAAGCAGTTTTTTTTGACATAGATGGGACTTTAATGGACTGTTTAAATGGAATAACAGATATTAGACCTAGAGTAAAAAAAACAATTCGCTCACTCCAAGCAAATGGAGATTATGTATTTATTGCAACAGGCAGACCATATGCCTTTTTGAATGAATCTTTGTATAACTTTGGATTTGATGGCTTTGTTCTTACCAATGGAGCATATGTAAAGGTTAAGGAAAAATGTATATATAAAGAATCTCTTAAAAGGGACTCTATAAAAGAATTAGTGTATAATTTTGAGCAGCGTAATATTCAATATATCTTGCAAGGAGAAACATATTCATATATTAAAGATGAATATAAAAAATTACATTCTTTCTATGATTCTTTTAGTATATCTAAAAAGTATTTCCAATCCGAATATGATCTAGAAAAAGTAGAGACATACAAAATTGAGATGCTATATGATGATAAAACTGGAATGGATTATTGCTTGAATTTAGCGAATGAGGATTATGATTATATTCATAATATAGAGGAAAAATCTTTTGAACTATATTCAAAATCAAATACAAAGGCAACTGGAATATTAAAAGTATTGGACTTTTTAGATATTCCAATAGAAAATAGCTATGCTTTTGGAGATGGTAAGAATGATATAGAAATGTTATCTACAGTAGGATGTGGAATTGCTATGGGGAATGCGGAGGATTACGTTAAAGAACACGCTAAGGAAGTAACTGATACAGTACAAAATGATGGAGTAGCTTTAGGAATAGAGCGATTTATCTACTAAAATAGACCTGCATTTTATTTATTAAAATGCAGGTCTATTTTAGTAGATTTTATTATTATTTATACTAATCTAAAAAATCATATGATCTATTTAATACATCTAAAGAATACTAAAATTAAAATTTTTCAAATATTATTTGCTGCCTATATTACCAAGAAATATGCGAGAATACAACATATATAACCTTTTCATATGCAATTATGAAAATTATATCTATATGTAACAAAAATTACTTTTGTGTTTGATACATTCTTATCCTATAATAGGGCAATACCATATCGGTGGGGAAAGTAACCTAGAATATTCTTAGGTCACAAATAAAACACAAGGAGTGGTAATTTGATTAAATTAAAAATAAATGTTATAAAAACTTGTATATTTCTAGGAGTATGTTTGTTAGGATTTGAAACAAACTTTTTAGATCCGCAAACTAAAAATATTCAAATAAATAGAATTGTTACAGGTAGCTATAAAGAAGATCTTGATTTCCAAAAAGAAAGTACCGATACTGATAAATATGCAGAATCAGTAAAGAAATCAGATGAAGTTTCATCTGATTCAGTAAATACATCATCGGTAAAAAATCAAAAGCAGGTAGGTAAACCTATTAAAGCAGAATTAACTGCATATAGCGATGATCCTAGATGTTCAGGGAAATGGGAGTCACAGACAGCAATGCAGACAAGAACAAGAATAGGTGTTATTGCGGCCCCATCTAATATACCGCTTGGAAGCAAGATGTATATTCCAGAGTTGCAAAGTTATAAATCTGATGGCATGTTTGATGTTGAAGATAGAGGTGGAGCAATTAAAGTAAAGAAAGATGGCACTTATGTAATAGATGTTTGGGTCCCGTCATATGAAGAAGCCAAACAATTTGGTAGAAAAACTACTACTATATATCTATTAGAATAATCATAAATTTAGAATTGCTTTATTATCGTTGATTTTATTTACACAAATATCCTAAGGGAAGTTACATCTTTCAATTTAAATATTTATAAAATTATATGTAATATTGTTAATATTCAATTGGATGAAACCCTTAGGAACTTTTATAAAAAAATATAATAATGATTTCATAATTATGACAGTAAGTTTATCAAAGATAAATTTAGTGCCTTTTTCTTGCTTTAAAAAATGAATTGAACATTAATGAATTAAATGACCGGAATGACCAATGTTGATTAGAAATTTGCTTCAAAAAATATAAAGTCATTTTTTGAAGGTCATATAACTTCATTACTAACTCATATCAAAAAATAATCTAAAAAATTGACATTACGAGATAAAAATATACAATAGTATAATGGGTGGGTGAAAGTTAAAATGAAAAGAACTAAAAAATTGTTATGTTTATTATTGGTTGTATTTTTATCTTTGTTTTTAATCTCATGTGAAAAAAATGACAATTCAAATAGAAATTCAGGTGCAGATGAAAAGTTAAAGGTGCATTACATTGATGTTGGACAGGGTGATTCTGAATTAATACAGGTTAATGGGAAAAGTATTTTAATTGATGCAGGTACAAGCGATAAAAAATCTTTAGATTATCTTAAATCACTTGGTATTACCAGATTAGACTATGTAATAGCAACGCACCCTCATGAAGATCATATAGGCAGTATGGATGATGTTATTATTAATTATGATATTGGAAGTTTTTATGCCCCAAAAGTTACTACAACAACTAAGACATATGAAAATATGATTGATGCTCTAAAATATAAAGGTCTAAAAATTAATGTTCCTAAAACAGGAGAAAAGATTAATATAGGGAATTCAGTATTAACATTTCTAGCACCAAATAGTAGTAAGTATGATGATTTAAATAATTATTCTATTGTTATTAAGCTAGAGTTCGGTGGAACAAGTTTTATATTTATGGGAGACGCTGAAGATATTTCTGAAAATGAGATATTAGCAAAACAACTTGATATTCAAGCTGATGTTTTAAAAGTTGGACACCACGGAAGTCATTCATCTACAACTCAGGCTTTTATTGATAAAGTTAATCCTAAATATACAGTAATAAGTTGTGAAAAAGGCAATGACTACGGACATCCCCATAAAGAAACTATAGATAAACTTAATAAAAAAATATTAAGGTATTCAGAACAGATATTCAAGGAACTATAATAGCAACTTCTAATGGTGAGAGTATAAAGTTTAATGTAGATTCAGTGGATAAAAAAGCTAATGTATCTGGAAATGAGCTAAAGAAGGCATCTAATAAGTAGGCGTTAACACAATTCAATATAACTTAATAATAAATTAAATAGATGGTAATGGATTTGTATGGAAATTAGGATACATTACTTTCTATTTTTTTATTTGTTAAGTTATAAAGTAAATAATAATTTTTTCAAAAATTCTATCATATGGTTAATGAACTAGATGAATATATTTTTATTTTAAATCATTTAATTAAAGGCAATATGCCGCCTATAGGTGATATTAACTTCAATTATTGCAGACTTAGAGTGAATTTAATATGTATTAATGTAATTAAGATATAGGTGGAGCATTCGCCTATATTTTTTTGCTTTATATTAAATTTTATATATCATAAAGATATGTTAATGAAAACTTAATAGAAGTATATGTAATATTGAATAGCAATAGTATACTAATAATAATATCAAAATAACACTAAATTTCTTAAATTATTTAATATTATAAATAAATGCAATATTGTTGTATTTATTTTAATAATTTAAAACGAAAATTCTGCTAAATTATGTAGAAAAATAATGAATAAGATCTATTTAAATGGTATAATTGAATATATGTGTATAAAAATCTAATATCAGATTATTGAGGTGAATTATGAAAACCTATAATGTTAAATATAGGGACTTTAAAACTTTACAATTATACGTAAATAGCAATGACATAGTGAAATATAATAATATATTAGTACAGGTGTTTTCCGGAATATGCAATAAAGAATTTATAAATGAAATAATAAGAAATTTAAAATTATTAATTCCTCAATGTAAAATAGTTGGGGCTACGTCGTCAGGTGAAATCCTAAATGGAGATATATTTGAACGGGAGTGCATAATCTCCATAAGTGTTTTTGATAAAACAATAATTAAATCTATCTTAGTTAAGGATAATATACCTGATTTTAGTAAAGGTGTGAAAATAGCTAGTCAGCTAATTGGGACTGATACAAAGGCAATAATATCTTTTGGTGATTCAAGCATTACGGGTGATGATCTTTTAAAAGGAATAAATTCTGTAAATGATCAAGTTCTAGTAGCGGGTGGAATTGCTGGAAAGAGCGATCCAGCGTATGAAACATACGTTTTTACAGAAGAAGGAGTAGCAAAAAACGCAGTAGCTGCAGTTGCTTTAAAAGGTGAATTTTTAAATGTAAATAACGGAAGTAGTTTTAATTGTATACCTATAGGGAAAGAACACGAAATAACATTGGTAGAAGATAACATAGTAAAAAAGATAGGAACTATATCAGTAAAAGAATTTTATAACAAGTATTTGGGTACTAAAAGTAATGAGCAAATTATACGTATGGGAAATAAGTTCCCATTAATGGTAAAAAGAAATAATAGATATTTTACTGTTCACGTATTAAAATTCATAAATGCAGAAGAAGCACTTATATCTACAAAGCTAGATATTGGTGAAAAAATAAGGATTGGTTTTGGTGACTTAAGAGAAATTTTGCAAAGTGCAAAGGAAATGTATGGTGAGATTACAAAGTGCCCATGTGAAAGCTTATTGATATATTCATGTGATTCAAGAAAAAATATATTTAAGAAAGTAAATGCTAAGGAAATAATACCATTTAAAGATTTATCCGTAGGTGGCTTTTATACTTTTGGTGAATTTAACAATGTCAATAATAAAAATATGTTTTACACTGAAACAATGACTGTATTAGCACTTTCAGAAGATATCGATGCAAGAATTAAAATTATATCAGAAATTGACGATGAATATTCTTATTTTAATGAGGAGGATTCAGCATTATATAATCTTATAAAGAATACTGGGGAAGAATTAAATCAATTAAATATAAAATTAGAGGAAAAAATAAAAGAAAAAACAGATGAGTTAGAAAAACAATATTATACAGACAAGTTGACAGGTTTAGAAAATAGAAATAAACTAATTAATGATTTGTGTATAGAAAAATACAATAAGCTCACAATTGTTGATATAAGGTCTTTTAATGATATTAATGATTTTTATGGAAATACAATAGGCGATAAGGTATTGAAAGATATTTCTAAGTTAATTAGCTGGTATTGTAAGGAGAATAAATTAAATTCATACAGAGTAAATTCAGATATATTTGCTATAGCAAGTAGTGGTATAGCAAAAGAAGATTTCATTGCAAAAATACAATTTTTACAAAATGAAATAAACAATCAATGTTTCGTTTACGAAGAAGGTAAAATTTTCTTGACAATTGTAATGGGAGTTGCATTAGAAGAAGAATCACTATTTGAGAAAGCAGAAATGGCTTTAAATTATGCAAAAAAAAATAAAGAATTATTTCAAATATATAGGAAAGATCTTAATATATATGAGGGAATCAAGGAGAATATAATATGGACTAAAAAAATTAAAGATGCTATAGCTGAAAATAGAATAGTTCCATTTTTTCAACCAATAGTTAATAATAATTTAAAAACAATTGAGAAATGTGAAGCTTTAATTCGTATGATTGATGAAAATGGAAAAGTTATATCTCCATATTTTTTCTTGGATATAGCCAAAAGAGCTGGACTATATAAAGAATTAACTATAATAATGTTAGAAAAAACTTTTGAAGTTTTAAATAAAACTAATTATGAAATATCTATAAATCTTCTTCTTCAGGATATAATGAACAGTGAAATTAGAGCACTAATTATAAAGAAATTAAAGAAGGTACGAAACCCTGAAAAGATTGTATTTGAAATAGTTGAATCGGAAGGTATTGAAAATTTTAATGAAGTTACTGAATTTATAAAAGAAATAAAAAAATATGGGTCGAAAATTGCAATTGATGATTTTGGAACTGGTTATTCAAATTTTAACTATCTTATGAAACTAAATGTAGATTATATAAAGATTGATGGATCAATTATTAAAAATGTGCATAAAGATAAGTCAGCAGAAATTGTTACAAAGACTATAGTATTATTTGCAAAAGAGTTGGGGATAGAAACTATTGCAGAATTTGTATCTGAAGAAGAAATATATAATAAAATAAAAGATTTGAATGTAGATTATTATCAGGGATATTATTTTTCAGAACCAAAAGAAAATATAGGGTGATTTTTAGTCACCCTATATTTACAAATCTTTGATTTAATAATAAATAATACTTTTTATAGTAGGGAAATAATGTTTAATGAATTTCTTTGATTGCTAAACATTATTTCCCTTTTTTAATTTAGAAAAATAATATATTAAGCATGTAATGAAGGCACATGTAATCTTTACTATGAGATCGGTTGCAGTATCTTCAAGACTTCCGTTTGTCATGTCAGTTTTAAAAAAATAATCTGCTAAGAATTCGTATATTTCCCATATAGTACCTATTGAAATTGTAAAACAAAAGGCAAATACTAAGCTGAATTTAGAAAATTTTTTCTGAGTTGTATTTTTGTTTTTTTCTATAATTCCCTGCAAAAGATGCATTCCAATTATAACGCCATATACACCAAATGTACCATGAAGAAATAAATCCCACCACCAGAACATACTATAGAACTTTAAAGTTTCTCCTAGATATAAAGTAGCAAATATAAATATTATTGATGCTGATAAAAAACTAGATGGAAGGGTTATTTTATTAGAATTAGCAACTTTAAGAACGATAAAAGGAATAAATATGCTTATAGCATCCCAGAGCAAAAAAAGTAGATAACTCCACGGATTTGATGAGGCGGTCTTAATAGCTGTAATAATAAGTAATATTTCAAATAATATTGCTAATATTACGCTAATTTTACTGCTTTTGTTAATCATTAAAATCAACCCCTTTCTAATGTATATACTTCTAAATATTTATAGGGATTATAAATCTAATGATATCTTTTCCTTTTTTATATAAAAATATGTACGTTTAAGAATGAGCTTGTCCTAGAGTAAAGTATTTTTATGTTAATTTGCTCTAGGATGATGCCTTTCTACAATTAATTCTTATCAATTATAGGAAGATTTATTTTTTTTATATAACAAATCATTCTGATTGAAAAAATAACGATTAATGATATATGCTGAGATAAGTGAGTTCCTAAAAGTGGATATATAAACCACAGTAAAAGTGAACCAAGAATACATGCAATGCAGTAAACATCAGTTTTAAAAATTTCAGGTTTTCTATTGGTAATTATATCTCTAAGTACGCCTCCACCAACCCCAGTAATGCTTGTAGCAAATAGAAAGAGCATTAAATTATAGCCACTTTCAAGAGCTTTAATTCCAGAAGAGACAGAAAAAGCTGAAAGCCCTATTGCATCTATTATCACAAACATATTATTATATTTTAGTTTTCCACGAAGTATAACAGGAATTGTTGCACCTAAAATAATAAAAGGAATAGTTGTATAGTTTTCAAAAAATAATGGAATTCCAACATTCGTTACAATATCACGAAGAACTCCACCTCCCATAGCTGTGACGGTAGCGAGAATATATATACCGAATAAGTCGAATTTTTCCTCGATTGCAACATGAGCCCCAGATGCTGCAAATGCAAATATGCCTAGATACTCCAATATATTAATATCATTCATAAATCAAACACCTCTTTCAATTAAATTTTATGCATAAAAATAGACGAATTGCATAAACAATTCGCCTCTGTTATTTTACCTGAAAGATTCTCTTTTAATAGTTAACTAAAAAGATTGCTTCTTGGGTGTCATAAGACTTTCCAGAGTTTCGTCAGAATTCGGTCCTTTTGCCTGAGAGTTTGTTGCGATTTCACCTTCGGCTCTACATTGTTTGTAGCATCTCCCAAATTCATCACACGATTACTATAATTAATAAAAAATATTATAATTTAGTTTTAATACCATGTCAAACTAATTTATTCAATTCATCTTCGTGTAAAGTCTCTTTTTCTAATAATTCTATAGCAATCTTATCAAGAGAAGCTCTATTTTTAATTAAAAGTTTCAGTGTTTCATTGTATAGATCACTAACAATATTTTTACATTCTTCAATAACAGGATTTCCATAACTACTATATAAGGGACCTACACTTGATAGATTTATGAGCCCTAAGGTTTCCCCCATACCATACTCAGTAACCATTTTTAATGCAATATCAGTAGTTTGAGATATATCTCCATGCGCTCCAGTAGAAATTTTATCTTTACCAAAAATTATTTCTTCTGCAGCTCTACCACCTAGTGAAACTTTTATTTTATTTCTTAAATAATCTACTCTGTGGTAGCTGGTATCCTCAGGAATAGATAATGTATAACCTCCAGCACCTTTTGTTGTCGGTATAATTGTTATTTTAGAAACTTTATCTTGTGGAAGTAATAGCATATTAACTAATCCATGTCCTGCTTCATGATACGCAGTAAGAAGTTTATCTTCTTCTTTAAGATAACTTCTTTCTTTTTTCTCATGGCCAGCTAAAGTTATAGAATAGGCGTTTTCTATATGGTCAGAAGTTATATAATTACTGTTATCTTTAGCTGCTAATATAGCACTTTCATTAACTAAACTTTCTAGCTTTGCACCAGAAAAATATACTGTTTTTTTAGCTATATCTTTAATATCAATATTTTCATGTGGTTTGTTCTTTAAATGAAGAGATAAGATTTTTTCTCTTGCATTAACATCTGGCAATGAAACTTCTATATGTCTATCAAACCTTCCTGGTCTAAGAAGAGCTTTGTCCAACATATCAAGTCTATTTGTAGCTGCGATTACTACAATTCCTTCTTCTTGTCCAAATCCAGACATTTCAGTTAAAAGCGCATTTAATGTTTGATCTTTTTCATCGTTACTAGATCCATTTTTTCCATTACCTCTTGCTTTACCTATAGCATCGATTTCGTCAATGAATATTACAGCTTTTCCTTGAGCTTTTGCTTTCTTGAATAAGTTTCTTACTCTTGCAGCACCAACTCCAACATATACTTGGACAAAATCAGAACCACTAAGTGCATAAAACGGAACTCCAGCTTCACCTGCAACTGCTTTTGCAAGCAATGTCTTACCTGTACCTGGATCACCATAGAGAATAACACCCTTTGGCATTCTAGCACCATACTTTTGATACTTTTCTGGGTTCTTAAGAAAATCTACAACATCCATTAAACTTTCTTTAGCTTCTTCATTTCCGGCTACAGCATCAAAGTTTAAGGCTGCTTTCTTATCTTTGCTAAAATCTTGCATTTCCATCGATGTTACAGAAGAAACACCACCCTTTGATTTATATACAAGCATCGCAACTATTGCAAAAAGTGATAACCCCAAAATTCCAGAAGGAATAGTTTTTGAAATAGGGGGAGTGGTTTCGTCCTTAACTTCGATTCCATTTAATAATAGCTTTTCTTTTAAAGTATCAGTATGTGGATTATCTGTAGAGTATTTATCACCACTATTGAGTATTACAGTCATTTTAGGAGAAGTATCAACTATTACAGTTGATATTTTATTAGAATTAAGATCTTCAGTAAAATAAGAATAACCTTTATTAACTACTTTTGAATTTATTGATGTTACTATCATTACTATAAGAGACAGGATAGCTGTTATTATAGGAATAATAATATAGTATTTTTTTATCTTATTCATTAAGTACCTCCAATTTCTTAAAAGATGACTTAAGGCATACATATCTATCACTTATTTTGTATGCCTAATATTGATTATACAGATTTAAAATTAGAAGTCTAATTTCTTTCATTGATTTTACCAATGTAATTTTTGGAGAAATACTCAAACAGATTTTTTACTAAATGCAAAAAATTTCATTAATATAAATGTGATTGGAACACCTATTATTGCGGCTAATAAATAAGCAATAAGCTTATTTAAACCCATAAAATTAAAAACTATTACTACAACTATATTCTGAATAATAAAATTTGGAATATATGATATTGCAAATTTTATAAATTTATTCAATTGCAGTTTTTCCTTAAAAGTTATAAGACTGTTCAATAAATAGGATATAATCAAACCAGAAATATAGCCAACTATAAATGCTATATTCTCATTTAAAAAGCTTGAGTATATATAAGAAAAAACAGTTCCATTAAATGTATTGATAAGTCCTATTATTAAAAAAGTAACGAATTCTTTTGTATAGAAAGTATTTTTAAATTTTTGAACTATATTATCCATAAGTTTCCTCCTGTAAATTTTCTCATCTATGCTTGTTAATTTATTAAAGATGAGAAATCATAGTTTTTATTTAATTTCATTATGTATTTTTTGAATATATTTTAGTATTATTCAAGAGAATAAGAGTTCAATTTTACTATAAACCATATTGATGAAACCACCAACTTATATTTAACATTAGTCTAATGGAACAATCCCCTTAAAAATAAACTAGCATCTATAAACTTCTATTAATAATTATAAATAGCATTTATTAATAAGTTTATAATTATAATGATTATGCATTGCATGAGCTTAAAGATAATCAATCAGTATATAGAAATTAAAGTTGTTACCCTTTTAAGAAATGTGTTACGCCGACTGAAGTATCTTATTCGGTAATCCATATTACTTCAACTATAATATTGTTAAGCAAATTTATCAATAAAGTTGATATAATTATTGTAAAGCTGTATTAATATGTAGTAGTGTTAATACAAACATAGATTACTAAAATACTTATTTATAATTTTATTATACTCATTATTTCTGAATAAACACTTAACAGATTTCAAGGTGTTAGCTTTCATTAAAAAGTTCATTCCAATAGGGATATTTTTACGGTATATTACATCTTAAAATCTTAGAATCTGCAAATATTTTTAGCATATATTATAAAGTATATTGGTTATTCATATAATTAAATAGATTTGGCAAATGATTATAAAATATCATTGTATTGCAAAATATAGTTCATGTAATTTTTAGTAAACTATATTAAATACAATGGTCTTTGTATTAAATTTGAGTATAACAAATATACAGGAGAGGTATAGATATGATAAGACCAAGGCCTTTAAAGAAAGGTGATAGAATAGGATTAATTGCAGCCTCAAGTCCAACAAAACCAGATAGAATAGAACCGTCAATTAAAGCCATGGAAGAGCTAGGATTTGAAGTTGTTTTAGGAAAGAGTTGCAGGTGCAACCATGGATATTTATCTGGAAGTGATGAAATCAGAGCAAATGATATTAATAAAATGTTTGATGATAAGACCATAAAAGGTATTTTTGCAATAAGGGGGGGATATGGAGCAGGAAGACTTTTGGACATGCTGGATTACAATATAATAAAAAGAAATCCGAAGGTTTTTGCAGGGTATAGTGATGTGACAGCGCTCCATACTGTATTTAATGAAAAATGTAAATTTATAACTTTTCATACTCCAATGATATCAACCGAATTTTATAAAGGTGTAGATGATTATACAATGGATTATTTTATAAAAAATATATTTAGTGATAAACCATTAGGAATACTAAAAAATCCAGATAAACAAGAAATAAAAACTTTAGTAAACGGAAAAGCAATAGGGAAATTGGTTGGAGGAAATCTTTCTTTAGTTGCATCATCTATGGGAACTCCATATGAACTCGATACAAAAGGAAAAATACTATTCTTAGAAGATGTAGATGAATATCCATATAAAATAGATAGAATGTTACTTCAATTAAAGCAGTGTGGAAAATTTAAAGATGCTGCAGGAATTATTTTAGGATCATGGACTGGGTGTGATCCAATAGAAGGGAATAGTAGTTTAACATTAATGGAGATATTTGAAGAATTGATAAAGCCAGAAAATACTCCGACAATTTATAATTTAGCTTGCGGACATTGCGCTCCTACTATAAGTATTCCATTAGGAGCAAAAGTAAAGATAAACGGAGAAAGAAGCGAAATAGTTATTCTTTAGTTGATTATTAAACATTATACATTGGAGTGATTTGATGAAAAATGCAATAGTTAATAATACTATAGGAATGTTAAAACGTGAGCCAAAAAATAATTCGGAAAGTGTAGATGAAGTGCTATTCGGAATGAATGTTGAAATACTCAAAGAGGACGTTAATAATTGGTTTTATGTAAGAACTCGCTACAATTACGAAGGATATATTAATGGTATTGATTTAATAATAAATGATAAAATATCAGAAAAGTGGGAAACAGAAAAAAATTCAATAGTAATTAATTCTTTTGCAGATATTCTTAATAATCCTCAAGCATCTGGGTTTCCAATTGCAACTCTGACAAGAGGAGCTAATTTAATTTCTACCTATGAATGTAGTAAAGACAATAAGTTTACAAAAGTTATATTGCCTAATCATAGTATAGGCTGGATAAGAAGTTGTTTCATATCCAATTTGAAGAAAAGTTATGATATAAATAATGAAGAAGGTCTTAGGGATAATTTAGTATCATCGGCCGTATCTTATATTGGAACACAATATAGATGGGGAGGAAAAACTCCTCTTGGAATTGATTGCTCGGGTCTCTGCTCTATGGCATATATGTTGAATGGAATTCTAATTTATAGAGATGCAAAAATTAAAGAAGGTTTTCCTATTAAAGAAATAACATTTAAGCAAATAAAAAAAGGAGATCTAATATTTTTTCCGGGACATGTTGCTATGTACTTAGGTGATAGTAAATATATACATTCATCAACAAGTAATGATGTAGTAAAAATAAATAGTTTAAATAAAAATTCAAATGACTATAACGAACATCTAGATAGAAGTTTAAAACGATTTGGAAGTATATTTTAAAAGTGGTTTCATAAATTATGTAATATGATTAGCATATTGGATTAATATTTATTCTATGAGGAAAAGAGGCAAAATTTACACGACTATTAATAATTAAAAAACACATAATATATAAGTAAAATATATTATGTGGAGGTAATGATATGAGAACACTTTCGGAAGCAGAAATTTTATCTTTAACATCAGTTTTAAAGATGGAGAGTGATGGATTAGCAATGCAAAGAGCTGTTAATTCATTAATTACAGATGGAGATTTAAAAAGACAATCAGAAGCAAGTGTATTAGCAACTGAAGGCAGGATAAAAGGAATTCAACAATTTATGAATGAAAATGGAGTTCCAGTTTCAAAGGAGGTATTGTAAAATGGGAAGTATAATTGGAAATATGATTAAAAGCACTATGGATATAGATGATGAAATAATAGCATCAAGTATGCTTTCTACAGCGAAGGAAGGCGCAGATATGTATCTAAATGCAACACTTACAAGCAGTACTCCTGAATTAAGAGCTATATATTCAGCCTCATTAGGACAAATTGTTGAAGGACATACAGCTCTTACAGAATTAACTGTTAATAGAGGATGGGTAAATCCTTATGATTCGCCACTTAAACAATTAGCAAATTCTTATAATGAATCAAAGCATATAATTAGCGAGATCAAAGAATAGTAAAAAATAAATTTCAAGAAAGGTGCCTATTTTAATGTTAAGGTGCCTTTTTTAATAGTTAAATAAGATATTAATTATCAAATAAAATTATCATTGAAATAGTTATTAATTTAATCGGCCATTTTAAAGTAGATCTATCTATAGAAAAGAAAATTAAATAGTTATAAAATTTAGGCAATTTTATATAAATGCAATTACACATTTGATTTATAGCATCGTAAGTAATAGAATAGTAGTATGAATTGTTAAATATATACAATTCATTATTTAACTTCGGTATTATTTAATGCTAAATTGTATATGAATTGATTTTGCATTGTTGCATAAGAAAAAAGTATCTTAAATATATCAAAAATATGAGCAAATATACCAATTTTATATTGCTTATTATAGCCAATAATGATATTCTTAATTATATGATAAATAATTTCATTTAGGAGGTGTCATTATTATGAGTATTTGCAGTTTAAATCCGGGAGAGAAAGGAATAATTTCATCTATTAAAGGAGATTCAAAATTAGTTAAGAGGTTGTTTGCGTTAGGATGCATTGAAGGAACTGAGGTTGAACTTAGAAGAACAGCACCACTAGGTGATCCAATTATTATAAACTTTAGAGGCTTTGATTTAGCAATTAGAAAAAAAGATGCTAAGAATATACTATTAAAAAAATTATAATAATTGTGGATTGGATATTTTAATTATTAGCAAAATAGGGGAGACTTAAATAAATGATAAACGTAGCTTTACTTGGTAATCCTAATGTAGGAAAAACTACATTATATAATTTACTCACTGGCTCCAATCAGTATGTTGGTAATTGGCCAGGTGTGACTGTAGATAAAAAAGAAGGTTTTCTTCTTGAAAATATTAAGATTGTTGACTTACCTGGAATATATGCTATGGATACTTTCTCAAATGAAGAAAAAGTGTCCAAGCAATTTCTAGAAGAAGGTGATGTTGATTTAATATTAAATATTGTGGATGCATCTAATCTTAATAGAAATTTATATCTTACAACTCAACTTAAACAATTTAATAAACCTATAATATTAGCCTTGAATATGATTGATGTTTGTGAAAATAAAGGAATTGTTATTGATTATGATAAGTTGTCTAAAGAACTGGATGTTGAAGTAATTCCAATTATTGCAGGAAAAAATGTAGGAGTAGATAAAGTTAAGGAAAGACTTAGAGAAGGAAACTTTACTAAACCATTGAATCATAGAAAATTTGATTTTTCATCTGAAAAAGAAGCGTATAAATTTATAGAAAATGTATTAAAATCGTGTATGACAATAAGAGACAACCTACAAGAAAGCATTACTGAGAAATTGGATAAGTTTGTTTTACATCCAGTTCTAGCATATCCTATTTTTCTTTTACTTATGGCTCTAATGTTTCAGTTGACATTTTCTTGGGTTGGACAACCAATTTCAGATTTTTTAGATGATCTTTTAAATAATAATATTATACCGACTGCGCACCAACTATTATCGAATTCTTCTGATTGGTTTAGCTCTTTAATTGTGGATGGTATTATTTCAGGTGTTGGAGGAATTATAGTATTACTTCCAATAATATTAGTATTATTTATATGTATAACTATTTTGGAAGATAGTGGCTATATGGCTAGAGTCGCATTTATGATGGATAAATTGATGAGAAAGATGGGGCTTTCGGGCAAAGCTTTTATTCCTATGATAATAGGTTTTGGATGTACAGTTCCAGCAATTATGACTGCTAGAACTTTAGAAAGTGAAAAAGATAGAAAACTTACAGCATTGCTAGTTCCATTTATGTCATGTAACGCCAGACTTCCAGTTTATACTGTATTTGCGGCTGTATTCTTTGAATCTCATAGAGGATTAGTGGTATCTTCCCTATATTTGCTTGGAGTCTTAGTAGCATTTTTGCTTGGTATTTTATTCAAAAATACATATTTCAAAAAAGATGAAGAACCTTTTATAATTGAAATTCCTGAGTATAAGATGCCTAAAATATCATCTATATATAAACAAACATTAGATAAAGCTAGCGGTTTTTTACAAAAAGCTGCAACTATTATCTTTGCAATGAGCGTAGTAGTATGGTTTTTATCGAACTTTAATCTTCATGGTATGGTGAATCAAGTTGATGATAGTATATTAGCATCAATAGGTAATGTTCTCGCACCAGTTTTTAAACCTTTAGGTTTTGGTAATTGGCAATCTGCAGTATCATTACTTTCAGGACTACTAGCTAAAGAATCAGTTTTAGCTTCTATGCAAGTAATTTTTGCAGGGGATTTATCGGTAATTTTACCAATTCATTTCACTAATATTTCTGCATATGCATTTTTGGTTTTTATACTACTATATACTCCATGTATATCAACAATTGGTACGATGCAAAAAGAATATGGAAGTAAATTAACTTTGTTTTCAATTTTCTTTCAGTTAATTGTCGCATGGATTGCTTCTTTCTTAGTATTTAATTTGGGTGGTTTTCTTTATAACCTTGTGCATTTATTTTTAAAAGCGAATAGTTTGTTTTTTTAATAATTGTTAAGAATATGATTAAGTATCAATATCAAGACTTAAATCATACTTTTATAATAGCAGGTAGGTGAAGCTTAAATGATAGAAATATTAATCACGATTATAATAATTTCTTTTGCTGGATTTATAATCTTTAAATCTTTTAAGAATTCTTCAAAAGGAAAATGCAACTGTGGATGTAAAGGCTGTAAATCTGAGAAAATCTGTTCAGACAAAAGTAATACAGGTATAAAAATTGCTCAAACAAATAAGCCTAATAATCAATAATAAAAAATATTAAATATATAAATTTATCCACTAAAAGCATAGCGTTTTAGTGGATTTTTCTTTATACTATAAAATGATTTATAGTATAATAACAAAATGAAGAAATTTAAACCTAAGATAAAATGAGAAACCGAAAGTAGGAATTAAAAAATGAATTACAAAACACATATGAATGGTGGAATACTAGTAGGATTATATGCGAATTGCCAATTTGCAAATATGCCACTTGTGTCTACAGCAGTATTACTTGGAGGAGCTTTTGTTGGGAGTATATTTCCAGACATAGATCATGGAAATAGTTATATTGGGAAAAAAACTAAAGGTGTATCAAAAGCAATAAATAAATTGGCTGGCCATAGAAAGTTATTTCATGCGCCACTTGTATATTTGTTTTTATATTCGACTGTCATTGGTATGTTTACAGATAAGCTTATGTTAATTGGAATAAAGGGAATATTCTTGGGGATATTTTCTCATTTATTTCTAGATAGCCTAACGATAGGAGGATTGCCGTGGTTTTACCCATTTAGTAAAAAGAGGTTTTCTATTTGTATGATAAAGACTAATAGTAAAATCGAGGATATATTATGCGGAATGCTTATATGTATTAATATAGTAATGTTACTTGATATGCTTCACATAACTTCAATATTTACATTCACACATAGATAAAATATAAAAAAATCGCAGGCGACTGTGGAGCTGAAGATTTTTTTCACGCATCTGCCTTTTCGAACGCATGTGAGAAAAATTTGGCAGGCGAATATGATTTATTTTTTATTCTTGTTATAGTAATTAACCTTAGTAAAATATACTACTATAAAGTTATCCACAGATTTAATTGCATTATAATTTCCTAAAGAATAAAAATATCCTAAAGATTGATTAGCAAATCTTTAGGATATTTTTATAAGGTACATTATGTTGGAAACAATAAATAGCATATTTTAAGCACTTAATAGCATATAATATAATTTTACTTCATAAAATTTAATTCAGATTTATCACTATTTTTAATTTCTCTTATAGCCAAGCTACAATAGATTAATGTAATAATGGAGAATATAAGAAAAAATTCTGGCATTATTATTCCAGCAACATGTATTAAGGCTTCAAGTAAAAGTGGTAAACTCATCGCATAAAAACTTAAAGTACAAGCTCTAGAGTATTTTAGTTTTACTCCCATAAATGAACCTATAGAAACAGCAAATGGACCAAATATTAAGAATCCTAAAATCAAATTAGTAATAAAGGAATTAATAGGATTAACAACAAAAAAAACTATTGGTGTGAGTATTTTAATTATGGAAAGATAGTATCCTGAATTTTCGTTATTAATATTTATACTAGAAAAATCAGAAAAGTTGATAGTGCCAACTGTTCTATAATCTTTTCTAAGATATATGTTATTAGAATCAAGAAACACAGCATCTTTGTAAGAATTTAGAATATTTTTGTCAGTTTTACCTTTAGTATCAATAATAAAAGTATAATAATTTGATTGATCAGTACTTACACTTAGCATTGAGTCATCAATACTAAAAGTTGAGGAATCATTTTCAAGGTTGTCCTGAATACTTATGGCATCAGAGTCAAGTGAATTTACTGTATTTATGTTTCCAATAAAGCTTGATATTAAATAAAATAGAAAATCGCCTTCATGTTTATTGTAAATAGTTTCATCTGAATCAACAGATAATACGCCATTATTAAATTCAAAATTTGGTGCATTATTTGAAAGATCATTTTGTACTACCGATATTTCGCTAGCAATCATATTTATTTCCTTAACATTAGTTATTATTGAAAATAGTAATGTAACAAGAAAAATATATAATATTGACTTTCTAAGCCCTTGTGCTAAGAATTCGCTGTATGCTTCAAAATTAAAGAAACTATAAGCGAATTTATCTTTAAATCCCATCATTTTTTTCAAAAAAAGACCTCCTAAAAGAAAAGATATATAAATTTAACTGATTCTTGATAATTATAACACATTGGATAAAAATACAATAGAAAGTTTGCATAATTAAATGAAATATGTTATCATTACCAATATCAAAAAATTTTATGAAAAATTAAATACGGACAGTTCATTAAGACCATCCTGTCATTAAAAAAAACTAGGCATTTTGATTTTGAATTATTTTAATTTAAGATTAATTTTGTTGCGCTAGTTTTAGATGTTACAAAATTAATCTTTTTTATATTTAAATGGAAAGTTAATTTATGGATAAGCCTTATAAAACTGATTTCGAAAATTTTATAGAAATTATGTGAGGAGAAAAATATGTTTAAAATAAAAAGTGAAGTACAATTTGATATGGCGCACTATTTAAGTGGGTATGAAGGAAAATGTTCTAACATTCATGGTCATAGATACAAATTAATTGCAAAACTAAGATCTGAAAAGTTGCATCAAGATGGTCAGCTTAGAGGCATGGTAGATGATTTCGGAAATTTTAAAAATATATTAAAAGAGATTGCAGAAACTTTTGATCATAAATTAATTATTGAAAATAATGAAGATGGGAAAGCTTTGGTTAAGAAATTCGAAGAACTACAAAATAATTTCGACATTTATTTAGTTGACTATAGACCTACAGCAGAAGAAATGTCTAGAGATATTTTTAATAGATTAAAAGCTAAAGGATTGTCAGTATGTGAAGTAGAATTATTTGAAACTCCTAATAATAGCTGCATTTATACAGAGGACTAATGGAGGGGAATTATGTTTAATATAATTGAAAAATTTTTATCAGTAGATGGGGAAGGTCCTACTTCTGGTGAACTTGCAACATTTATAAGGTTTCAAGGTTGCAACTTAAGATGTTCTTGGTGCGATACAACTTATTCATGGGATAAAGAAAGTACTTCAGAAGTTCTAACTGCCGAAGAAATTTATAAGTATATAAAAGAAAATAAAGTTACTAATGTTACTTTAACAGGTGGAGAACCACTTATTCAAAGAAATATACATGAATTACTAGAACTTTTGAACTCAGATGAGAACCTAAAAGTTCATATAGAAACAAATGGTGCTGTTAACATAGGACCTTTTAAAAATAAATTTATAAAGAATAATATCAGTTATATTGTAGATTTTAAACTTCCTATCAGTAATATGATGGATAGAATGGATTTTAATAATTTAAGCATTGTAGAATCCAATGATGTTTATAAATTCGTGATAGGAAGTAAGGAAGATTTAGAAATGGCATATGAAATAATATGTAAGTACAATTTAACATCAAAATGCTTTGTTTATTTAAGTCCAGTTTCGGGAAATATAGAAATGCAAGAAATTGTTGAATTTATGAAAGATAAAAATTTGAATAGAGTAAGGTTGCAAGTGCAATTACATAAAATTATTTGGGATAAGAATGCACGCGGAGTTTAATAATTGAGTGGTTATTATATATAATATAGACTAGCTTATAGTGAATTTTGTTTTTACAAAAGGTTTAGAAATACAAGGAGGCTTAAGTTATGCCAAAGAAGATAGATACAAAAAAAATAGAGGAATGTATAAGAGAAATTATTGTTGCTTTAGGAGATGATCCTGATAGGGAAGGATTACTTGATACACCTAAAAGGGTATCAAAAATGTATGAAGAGGTTTTTCAAGGAATGACACTTTCAAATAGAGAAATAGCAGAAGCGTTTGGAACCACATTTGAAAATGAAGATTATGATTCAGAAACTCATAATAATATGGTTGTGGTTAAAGATATACCAATTCATAGTTATTGTGAACATCACTTAGCGCTTATGTATAATATGAAAGTTACAGTAGTGTATATGCCAAAAGATAAGATAATTGGTCTTAGTAAAATTTCAAGAATTGCAGATATGGTTGGGCGAAGACTTCAACTTCAAGAACGTATTGGAACAGATATAGCAGAAATAGTTTCTATGGTTACAAAAAGTAGTGATGTTGGTGTACTTATAACTGGAGAGCATGGATGCATGACTTCAAGAGGAATAAAAAAACCTGGAACATTGACTACAACAACTACTTTTACAGGAAAATTTCAAACTAATGATTTACTAAGACAAGAAGCTTTACTAATTATGAGATAAGTAACGAACGAAGAAGCAGTAGTGCTTTGGTATATTTCTATTTAATTAATTTATTTTAGGAGGTTTTGAATATGAGTAATAAAGCAGTTGTTGTATTTAGCGGAGGACAAGATTCTACTACATGTCTATTTTGGGCATTAAAGGAATTTGATGAGGTTATAGCAGTAACTTTTGATTATAATCAAAAACATAGAAAAGAAATAGAATGTGCAACTAGTATAGCAAAGGAATTAGGAATAGAGCATCATATATTAGATATGGGGCTTCTTAATCAATTAGCTCCTAATGCGCTTACAAGAAATGATATAGAAATAAAAGCTGGAGAAAATGGTTCCCTTCCTTCAACATTTGTTGAAGGGCGTAATATGCTATTCTTAACTTTTGCAGGAGTATTGGCCAAAGTAAAAGGCGCAAAACATATAGTAACAGGAGTGTGTGAGACTGATTTTAGTGGATACCCTGATTGTAGGGATATATTCATAAAATCTCTTAATGTAACTTTAAATTTAGCAATGGATTATAATTTTGTAGTTCATACCCCATTAATGTGGATAGATAAAGCCGAAACATGGAAGATGGCGGATGATTTTGGGAAGTTAGAGTATATAAGAGAAAAGACTCTTACTTGCTATAAAGGAATTGTTGGCGACGGTTGTAGAGAATGTCCTGCTTGTAAGCTTAGAAAAAATGGTTTAGATAAGTATTTAGAAAGTAAGAAAAGTAAAAAATAAAATATAAAGTATAAAATATAAAACGAATTTAAGGAGAAAAAATAATGAGTGAAAGTGGAAGAAAATCAAAAGAACTTGAGGGTATAACATTGCTCGGAAATCAAGGAACAAAATATGATTACGGATATACCCCTGAAGTATTAGAGGTCTTTGAAAATAAACACCCAGATAATGATTATTTTGTAAAATTTAATTGTCCTGAATTTACAAGTTTATGTCCAATTACAGGTCAGCCAGATTTTGCAACAATCTATATAAGCTATATACCAAACATAAAAATGGTTGAAAGTAAATCGCTGAAATTATATCTTTTTAGTTTTAGAAATCATGGTGATTTTCATGAAGATTGTATGAATATCATAATGAAAGACTTAATAAAACTTATGGATCCAAAATATATTGAAGTATGGGGAAAATTTACACCAAGAGGAGGTATAAGTATAGACCCTTATTGCAATTATGGAATGAAAGGAACTAAGTTTGAGGAAATGGCTAATTATAGAATGATGAATCATGATATGTATCCTGAGAAAGTAGATAATAGATAATAACCTAATGTATTGCATAAATGATTTGTACTAATTAGCAAAGTAATGACTGCAATACATTTTTATTAAGGAGCTGATATTTAAATTGAGTAAAGTAATTGTTATAGGTGCAGGGCCTGCAGGAATGATGGCTGCTATACAAGCGGCGAAGAAACATGATGTAATATTATTAGATGGTAATGAAAGAATTGGTAAAAAGCTTTTTATTACTGGAAAAGGCAGATGTAATGTTACAAATGCAAAAGATATATCTGAGTTTTTTGAGTATATTCCAGGTAATCCTCATTTTCTTTATAGTTCATTATATAGTTTTACCAATGATGATACAATGAATTTTTTTGAGAACGAAGGAATTAAATTAAAAGTTGAAAGAGGAGACAGGGTTTTCCCAGAATCCGATAAGTCATCAGATATAATAAGAGGATTATCAAATGCTTTAAGTAGAACTAATGTAAAAATAAGATTGAAATCAAAGGTTACTAATATAGAATTTAAAAGTAATAGAATAACAGCAGTAGAAATTAATAATGAAGAACGATTGTCTGGAGATCATTTTATTTTTGCAACAGGTGGTGCATCGTATCCACTTACTGGTTCAAGAGGGGAAGGACAAAAATTTGCAAGTATGCTTGGTCATAATGTTACTCAACTAATGCCAGCTCTTGTTCCAATAGAAGTTGTTGATTCCAAAACAAAAGAATTGATGGGCTTGTCATTAAAAAATGTAGAAGTTATGATTAAAGAAAATGGCAAGAAAGTAGTTTATAAGAATTTTGGTGAAATGTTATTTACTCATTTTGGAGTTTCAGGACCTCTTATATTAAGTGGAAGTAGATTTATAGAAAAAGGAAAAAGATATACTTTGCATATAGATTTAAAACCTGCATTAAATTTAGGAGAATTAGATAAACGTATCCAAAAGGATTTTAATAAATATTTAAATAAAGATTTTAAAAATTCTTTAGATGAGTTATTACCACAAAAATTAATTCCTGTAATTATAAATAATTCAGGAATATTCGAAAATAAAAAAGTAAATGAAATAACAAGAGAGGAAAGAAAGACTTTAGTAAAGACTATCAAGGATTTAAGTTTTGATATTAAAGGATTAAGACCTATAGATGAAGCGATTGTAACTTCAGGAGGGGTAGATATAAAAGAAATTGATCCGTCTACCATGAAGTCTAAAATAATAGAAAATCTTTCGTTCGCGGGAGAAGTTATGGATGTAGATGCTTTTACAGGTGGTTATAATGTACAAATAGCTTTTTCTACAGGATTTATAGCAGGAAGTAATATTTGATAAAAAAATATTTCCTTGTTTGGAAAGGTAAAAAATTATATAATCTTAATGAAGGCATAAATTTATAGGATTTGGAAATGAGGAGAAAGTTTTGAAAATTTCAGTAGCAATAGATGGACCGGCTGGAGCAGGGAAAAGCACTATAGCAAAATTGGTTTCTAAGAGGTTTGATCTTATGTATATAAATACAGGAGCAATGTATAGAGCTGTGGCGCTAAAAGCACAAGAACAAAACTTGCAACCAGAAAATGTTCAAGAAATTTGTAATATAATAAAAACTATGGAAATGCATTTTGAAAATGATGATTTGATTTTAAATGGTGAAAATATACAGGATAAAATAACTACTCCAAACATAAGTAGTATTGTATCTGGATATGCTAGTATTTCGGAAGTTAGAGCTATTCTTGTAAAACTTCAAAGAGAAATGTCAAGCAAATTTAGTGTAATAATGGATGGAAGAGATATTGGGACCGTTGTTCTAAAAGATGCAAATTTTAAGTTTTTCTTAACCGCTAGTCCAGAACAAAGAGCAACTAGGCGATTTAAAGAATTGCAAGAAAGAAATATAGAGTGTTCTTATGATCAAATACTAAAAGATATAATAGATAGAGATTATAAGGATACTCATAGGGCTACAGATCCACTGAAAAAAGCAGATGATGCAATTGAGATTGATTCTACTAATTTAGATATTGATGGTGTTGTTAATGTAATTGCAGAGTACATAGGAAAAGGAAAATAACAAGGAGATAGTAATGAGTAAAGTTATTCTAGCAAAAAATTCAGGTTTTTGCTTTGGGGTTCAAAGAGCTGTAAATGAAGCTATACGAATTCAAAAAGAACATAATTCAAAAATCTATACTTTAGGACCTTTAATACATAATAATGATGTAGTAAAATATTTAGAAGAAAATAATATATTTTCTATAGAATTTGAAGAAATAGATAAATTAAATAAAGGGGATATTATTGTTATAAGATCTCATGGTGTATCTGAAGCCGTTTTAGATGCACTTGAACAAAAGGAACTAAAAGTCGTAAATGCGACTTGTCCTTTTGTTGCTAATATTCAAAAAAAAGTTAAGAAATATTCAAAAGAAGGATATCATATAGTAATATTAGGAGATAGAAATCATCCAGAAGTCATTGGAATTAATGGATGGTGTGATGATAAAGCAATTATCACTAAAGATGGTACTTTTGATGAAGAAAATATGCCTCATAAGGTATGTGTTGTATCTCAAACAACTGAAAAGATGAAGAATTGGGAAGAAACACTAAAAAACTTAAGTTATGCAAGAGAAATATTGGCTTTTAACACAATTTGTGCAGCTACTGATGTTAGACAAAGAAGTACGAATAAAATATCCCAAAAAACAGATGCTATGATAGTTATTGGTGGAAAAAATAGTTCGAATACTACAAAGTTATATCAAATTGCTAAAGAAAATTGTGAAAATACAATCCATATTGAAAATGCAAAAGATCTACCAATAAGTTTTATAAAAAATAATAATATAAACAAAATAGGAGTTACAGCTGGTGCATCAACACCAGATTGGATTATTAGGGAGGTACTAGATATTATGAACACAGAAAATAATAATTTTGAAGATCAATTATCATTAATGAACGAATTAGACAAAAGATTTGTTATTGGCGATGAGGTACAAGGAGAAATACTTTCAAAGACTAGAGATTCAGTTATAGTTTCACTTGTTGGATACAAGTCAGACGGAGTGATTCCATTTACAGAGTTATCTGCAAAAGAAGATCCACTAACATTTGCAGATAAACTTAATATGGGTGATACTATTAATGCAAAAGTTATAAAGCTACAAAATAATGATGGATATGTAGTGTTATCAAGATTAGAATATGAAAGAGAAGAAGCTTTTAAAGAACTTGAAAAAATATATTCAGAAGGAACAACATTTGAAGTTAATGTTAAAGAAGCTAGAGAAAAAGGGATAGTAGCAGATTATAAGGGAGCTAGAATATTTATTCCAGCATCACAAATTGACATAAAGTTTACTAAAGATAAAAGTGAATATGTTGGGAAAAAATTAGAAGTTAAATTGATAGATTTTTCTCTAAAGAATCCTGTAAAATTAGTTGCTTCAAGAAGAGTTTTATTAGAAGAAAGCAAAAATTCTGAAGACGCAAAAGCTTGGGAAAGTTTTAATCTTGGGGATGTTATAAAAGGTGAAGTAAAAAGATTTACAGACTTTGGAGCTTTTGTAGAAGTCAATGGTATAGATGGATTATTACATTTATCACAAATTTCTTGGAATCATATCAAAAAAGTAAGTGATGTATTAAAAGAAGGTCAAATTATTGATGTTAAGATCATTGGCCTTGATAAGGAAGCTAAAAAGCTATCTTTAAGCATTAAAGAACTTGTAGCTAAGCCTTGGGATAATGCTAAAGAAAAATATCCGGAAGGGTCTATTGTACTTGGCAAAGTAGTTAGATTAAATGATTTTGGTGCTTTTGTAGAATTGGAGCCAGGAGTAGATGGGCTAGTTCATATATCAAAGATATCTCATAATAGAATAGAGCACCCTTCTGAAGTTTTAAAAATTGGTGAAGAAATTAAAGCTAAGATATTAAGTGTTGATGAAGAAAATAAAAGAATAAGCTTAAGCATAAAAGATGTATAAAACAAAAAAGTAGAAGGAATATTTTTCTTCTACTTTTTTGTTTTTATGATGGTGATACTAATCTTTATGAAATTACTTTGATTCTAGAAATAGGTAAGATATACGTAGATTTTAATTATATGCATAAGGTGAAGAATTGAAGTATAATATTACTATGCGTAATGATTATTGCATATCTAAAGTTCGTAATGTTTAAATTTTAATTGTTAGGAGGCTATATACTTATGAAACAAAATAAAGTTACTAAAGTAAAATCTTTAGTAGAGACTAAGTTTTTGAGTTTATATGAAGCAGAGTATGAAAATAAAGTTGGAAATATAAGAACATGGACAATAGCATCCAGAAAAAATAATGAAACTATACAAAAACAATTTTTTGAGAATAAACAAGATACAGCAGATGGCGTAATAATTGCAGCATACCATAAAGATGAGAATAAGATTGTTATAATAAGACAATTTAGAATACCACTTAATGATTATGTTTATGAATTACCAGCAGGTCTCATCGATCCAGGAGAAGATTCTATTAGTACAATAAAAAGAGAATTAATGGAAGAGACAGGTCTTGGGCTAGTTGAAGTTATCAATGATAAGAGTCTTGATAAGGTGTATGTTTCTGCAGGAATGACAGATGAATCGTTAGCTATGGTTTATTGTACTTGTGAAGGCGAAATAAGTGATGAACACCTCGAAGACGATGAATGTATTGAGGCGCTTCTAATATCTCAAGATGAAGCTAAAGAGCTTATACAGAGTAAGGAGAAATTTGACATTAAATGTTTTTTGCTTCTTCAAAGTTTTGCATTGCTAGGAGAAAGAGTATTTCAATAATAAAAAACTGGTATACACAAAAAAGTGTTTACCAGTTTTTTATTATATGAATTCATAGATAATAAATTTACGATTAAAACTCTAACAAACAGAGTCTTTAATTAAGTTTAGAGTGTAGAAAATTAATTTGAATATATAGAGTCATATATTTTCATATTATTTAATTACTGAATTTAAACCGAAATATACTAAGAAAACAAATGATGTAAAATACATCAGAATGGATACTTCTTTACCTTTTTTATAACACAGCTTGCAAATAGGATATAATATAAATCCTAAAGCTATACCGTCAACGATGCTATATGTTAATGGTATTAATATTATTATCATAAAACTAGGAAATAGTTCGCTTAAATCATTAAAGTTTAAATTTTTCAAGTTCTGACTCATTAAACAGCCTATTATAATTAAAATAGGAGCTAAGGCTACATCTGGTATGATAGAAATAAACGGTATAAAAAAAATCGATAGAAGAAATAGTATACCAGAAATTAATGAAACTAAACCTGTTCGTCCTCCAGCTGTTATTCCTGCAGTTCCTTCAACTGTTGATACAGAAGGGCTTGAACCGAAAAGCGCGCATCCAATTGTAGATAATGATACTGCTACCATAGCGTTAGAGGTTTTGTCTGATTTTTTTAGTATTCCTGAAACCTGGCTATGGAGTATCCCGATATTCTCAAAAACCAGTACTAAAGTTAATGAAAATGTTCCAACCCAAAATTTCAGTGTATTTATTCCACTAAAATCTAATTTGAAAAGTATATTACTATATTCATTAAAATTTGGCATAGTATAACTTATGCCTTGTGTATCAACGATACCAAGCTTTACGCAAAATATAGTTCCGACTATAATTGAAATTAAAAAGCTTCCAGGTACATTTTTAAGGAATAAAATTAATGTTAGAATCATTATAAATATAAAAGCTAGTACTTGAATACTTGTAATGTCTCCAAGTTTTAACATAGTAGAAGAATCAGATACTATAATTTTAGATTTTTGAAATCCAACAAAAGTTATAAATAAACCAATTCCTACTGTAATAGCTTCTTTTAAATTTTGAGGAATAGCTTCAATAATAAACTTGGATAATGGGGTTGTTGCTATAAGTACAAATATTAATCCTGAGACAAAAACTGAAGCTAATGCTTGGCAATAATTTAAGCCTAGAGTATGAACTATTGTATATGTGAATAATGCATTAATTCCCATACCAGGCATAATTATAAGTGGAGTATTACTTATTAAAGCAATTAACAAGCAACCTACAGCTGATGATATGGCTGTAGCAATGATTAGAGGCTCCATAGAAATGCCACCATCACTTAATATACTGGCATTGACGATAATGATGTAAACTGCAGCAACAAAAGAAGTCAGCGCTGCTATAGTTTCGCTTTTAATTGTAACATTGTTTTCTTTTAATTTAAAAAATCTTTCCATCCTTTCAACCTATCTTTCATAACTCCCTCGCCCTCCCACGCTAAAATGCGCATATTAATTATAACATCATTATCATTTATGTCAACTTTTATATATAGCTTGAAATCTTATACAATTCATTTATACTACATAGTATTGCATGAGAATAAGAAAATAATGGTTAATCACAAATTTTGAAGAGTATATTTATAATTGATCCTTACGTATACACATTGTGATTTAAATAAGAAAAGAATAGTAAAACAACACTAAGAGTAGTAATATATTACTATACGTATTTTATAAAGGGGGCATACAAGTATGTATACAGAATTTGAACAAATAAACAAAGCAAACATAATGATAAATTCATTATGTATTTTTAAGAATCTAAAAGATGACAGTGTTTTATTAAAATATAAGACATTACTAAAGTACCTTAATAGCAAGGATATATCAGTGGAAGAGGGCATTGAATTATATACTGATTTTATTTATGAACTATTAAACAAAGCTGATGGAAAATCATTAAAAAGGTATATAATTGATATGATTTTTCTCGATAATAATCCATTTACTAAAATGATTGACGAACAAAATTCATGTGATAAACTTTTTAATCAAGTGCATTATGAGTTAAATGCTTTGCAGTACATATCTAGTATAGAATCTTCTGCGATTAAAGATGCTATAATTATTAAAGGAAATGTTAAAGAGTTTGAAATAGGTATAGTTAAGTCGCTTATGGATTTTGATTCTGACTTGGAATGTAATATTTCAAGCAAAGCTATTGATAAGTTAAAGGTAAATATATTAGATTGTGATAATTGGGGAGATGCATTAGAGATCATTGTAGAATTTTACAAGCAATATGGGACTGGCATATTTGGGGAGTATAGAGCGTTTGTATGGGAACACGAAGATGGAGCACCTTATCTTAGAGGTATTGAATCACCAGATCCAGTTAGGCTAGAAAACTTAGTAGGGTATGAATATCAAAAAGAGATTATAATAGATAATACAAAACAGTTTTTAAATGGATATCAAGCGAATAATATGCTACTATATGGATCAAGAGGAACTGGTAAATCTTCAACTGTAAAAGCTATTATAAATGAGTATTATGATGATGGTTTAAGGCTTATTGAAGTTGATAAAAATAAATTATGCGATTTTACGAAGATAATTAGGATACTTAAAAGTAAGAATTTAAAATTTATAATTTTTGTTGATGATTTAGTATTTGAAGAAGGGGAATCTAGTTATTCGGCTTTAAAGACAATATTAGAAGGTGGAGTAGAGAATAGATCAAACAATATTCTAATTTATGCAACAACCAATCGAAAACACCTAGTAAAAGAAACATTTAGCGAAAGATCTGGTGATGATGTGCACGCTAATGATACAATTGAAGAAAAACTTTCTCTAGCAGATAGATTTGGTATGACTGTATCGTTCTATTCGCCTGATCAGAAAGAATTCTTAAAGATAATAGATGGAATAGCAGAAGCAAGAGGGATTAAAGTTGAGAAGGGATATTTGCATGCAGAAGCATTGAAATGGGTAAGATGGTATAATGCTCGTTCTCCACGAACAGCAATTCAATTTATAAATTGGCTAGAGGGCACATTAAATCAGTAAGTTTATATTAAAAGTTTGTAATATGTTTTTGAATATTCTATAACTTTTTAGCTAATAAAGTGATAAGAGCTAGTAAAGAATTCTTTACTAGCTCTGTTTTTATAATAATTTAAGCATTAGTTGTTGTAGGAGGCGTATATACTCTTGTAGCAAGTTCGTCGTCTAACATATACAATGCTGCAGAGTTATTTTCGCATCTCCTAATCTTTTTAATTATAGTGTTAAATGTATTTTCTTCTTCAACTTGCTCATTAATAAACCAATTAAGTAAACTAATTGTTGCATGTTCTTTTTCCTCAGTAGCTATATCTGCAATTTTATATAGCCTGCTAGTTACCATTTGCTCATGTTCATAACCTGCCTCAAAGACATTTAGAATATTGTCAAAATCAGAATGTGGTTTTTCAATTTGCTCTAAAGTTACAGTTCCATTTTTTTGAAATATGTAGTCATAGAATTTCATTGCATGAAATAATTCCTCCTGAGATTGAACTTTAAAAAAATTTGCAAACCCACTTAGATCAATAGATTCACAGTAAGAAGCCATTGATAAATAAGTATAGGCCGAATAAATTTCAAAATTAACTTGTTCATTTAGTTTTGTAATCAGTTTTTCACTTAACATACTAATACCTCCCATAAATAAAAACATTATAATTAACACAATTAAAAAAAATCCAGAAAAACTATACCCTATAGCATAAAAGTTTAACTTTATATTCTGAAATTTTTAACTATATATTAATATATTACATCATATAACATAATTTATCAAATAATATTTGTTGTTATATTACATAAGTATTATTGCAAAACTAATAATATAAATAAGAGAGGAGATGATATAAATGACATATAATAAAAAGGAAAAAACAATACAAAAAACTGGTGATATGTCGCAATCTAAAGTTAAATCTTTTGTAGAGAGAGAGGAGCCAACAAATAAAGTGGTATCTAGAGGTAGAGATATCACAATTAATCAAAAATATTAAAATTCAATATATCTCAAAATATTAAGTAAAGTTAAGATTAATTTATTAGAGTTATGTCATATTAAAGTTACTTGCTTACGTTTTGAGATAGAAATTTTCTTATTATAAAGATTTATCTAGTTTTATATGATAAAATTAGATAAATCTAGAAAGAATTAAGGAGGACAAGTTATAAAAGAAAGATATCATTATTTTTAATATATAAATACAATGTTATTGTAAACTACTAAAAATATTTATTTGTAATATGGAAGGATAGATAAAATGTCGATAAACAGAAGTGCACCAGAAAATTTTTATTATGATAATGCGGAGAAGACCAATAAAAATTTTATTTATAAAAATCTTAAGAGAAGTAAATGTTATAATTGCAACTTTTCAAATTCAAATTTCTATTTTGCCAGCTTAAGAGGCGCTCATTTTAAGAAATGTAACTTTTTTAGATGTAGTTTTAAAGGAGCAGAGTTTATAGGATCAAATTTAAAGGGGTGTAAGTTTAGGGAGGCTAAATTTGAAGACACGGTATTTGAAGGAGCAAATTTAGATGGAGTGAATTTTGAAGATGCTAAATTCAAAAATACCATATTTGTAAACTGCGATATAACTAAGGCTAAGAATATAAGTGAAAATAATAAGAATATCAGAATTTTTGATACAATGCCAGAAGTTGAAATAAGCGATGAATTAGAAAAGTTGATTTCAAATGTGATGGAAAATGAATTTATAAAAAAATCAAGGGTTTTTGATACTAAAGATGGAAAAATAAATACGTTATCTTTATTAATTCTAAAAGAAAAATTTGATGAACCAACGCTTTTAGAAGGTCTACATTATATTAGATACGAGATTGATAGAGATTTTTATACATTAAGTTATGTTATTAGGCTTATAGAAAATATGTAATTATAAGAAGAGGAGTATTTCGTTTTAAATGAAAGCTCCTTTTTTGAATTCTTAAAAAATAATTTAATAATAATAGATACGCGAAAATACTTTTTTTATGAACCTATTATTTTGCAATTAATATATATTTATTGAATATCTATATAGTAATAAAAAATGATAATGTTATTATTTTTGAAGGAAGAATATAGATGGAAAAAAATAATTTAATTAAACTTAAATATAATAAATCTTCAAAAAAAGTAAATTCAAATAATTTCAAGATATATACTCCTGAAATGATAGAAAAGTATAAAGATTACCAAAGAAGATTATTAAAAATTAATGAGGATAAAGTCAAGGCAAAGTTCCTATTATATAGAAAAATTTATAATTACTATTCTCAAGAAAATAATCTAGATATTAGCATTGAAAGAATTTATATCAAGTCGAAGTTAGATTCATATACGTTTGGAGGATGTGGAATAGGCGCATCAATTTTGGCGGGATTAACAGCAAGTGGTATTTTTTCTTATATAGATAATTATATAAAAAAACTTAGTCCAACTTTCTTAGGTATATATATTGTATTAATTTTAGTATTTGGACTTAAAATTCTTTCGAATGAAGATAGCAAGGTAGAAATGTATAATATGTTTTTAGAAGTATTAAATAATCTAGAATATGATAAAAATGAAAAATGAGGATAATTAAAATAAGGATAAAAGTCTACATTAGTGCACAATATATTCTTGTAGAAAGGAAGTGTTTATAATGAATAATGAATCAAAATCAAAATCAAACAATCTTCAAAGCTTTTCTAGTACAAGTGGCACTAGTGATTCAGATTTATCTAGCAAAGAAGAACTTAGAGAACAAAAAAGTGCAGGGTGTAATCAATGGGATTCTGTACCACGTACTTATGACAAAGAAGAGTCTACACATAAACATGAAAAAACTGCCACTAATAATCAATGGACATCTACATCTAAGTAAGAACTTACTGTAATAAATACTACTTTAAATAAAGAGGGAGTGGATATTATGAGTGAAGAAAAGAAAAGACGTGAGTCTGACAAAATGAGTGATGGTTATTATGATTATCAAGGTGGATATATTTCTTATGACCCTGAAGTTTTAACAGAGCACTATACTGTAAAAGGATTTGAAGGTAAAATAAAAGATAAACAATTATCAGATAGTAAATGGTGTTAATGAATAAAAATATAAATTAAGTATATATATTAATATAAAATACTTAAAGTTTCCTTCATATAGATTAGCTATTGCCTATATGAAGGAAATGATTTTTATCAATCATACTATTAACAATAAACTACGATATTATATTTTTAACTATTTAAACTTTTAAATTGAAAATATCCTAATATATATTTATTTATATATTATTCTATATATTAACACATTGTTTAAGTCTATCAAAAGTTGACTATAATTTTTGTAAGATTTATAATTTATTTATTAAAGGGGAAATGAGGAATTTTTATGGTTTTTTTAGAAAAATTATCTTTATTCAATATGAATCATTTCAGGAGATTATATAATAGGAGTGAAGATGCATATTCGTGCGATAAAAGCTTTTTTGAAATTTATGATGATGAATCTTTTATAGTAAAATATATAATTCGTAAACAAATTAGACTTTTTAGAGTTAATAGTAAATATGTGGGATATATATGGTACGAATATCCTTCGTATAATGGTTTTAGTAATATATATTCTATATATTTGAAGGATGAATATATACATTTAATTAATTCTAAAATCTTATCATTTTTTAATGCTAGTGCTTTCAGATTTGATATGTTAGCAAACTCAAAGGCTTCTTTTATAATGAAAAAATTAAATTTTGATGTTAATTCTAATAATATTTTAATGAAGATAAGGACAAGCAATATTAAAAATAATTTTTATGAAAATAGAGTATTTTTTAAACACTTTAAAGAAGGACAAGATGAAGAATTAAGATGTAGAATTCAAAATTCGGTTTTTAATGAAAAAAATAGAGTTCCTTTAACAGTTGATGATATATATAGGGAAGAGGATGAAGATTATTATATAAAAGATTTTGGTGTTTTTATATGCAACAATAATGGACAAGTTGTCGGATATGGTCAAATTATTTTCAATAGAGGATTTTATACTATTGTTAATTTAGGAATATTAGAAGAATACAGAAAACATGGGTATGGAGAGTTATTGGTTAGATATCTTATAGATTTATGTTATAGGAATTCTATAAAAACTGTTTATATAAGAGTGGAAAAGAATAATTTAAAAGCCTTATCTTTGTACACTAAAATTGGATTTAGGGAATATCAATCTTTTATTAGTTGGTATAAAAAAATTAATTAATTAGCGTTAGGAGTTGTCTATGAGTATAACTCCTTTAATTATGCATAATTATAGTCTTTTATTTAGAATTATTATTTGTTATAATACTATAGAAATTGTAATTTATACGGAGGAACAATAATGAACTTTGATATAGAAAAACTAGATAGCCAAATGGCTAGTGATGAAAAAAAATTATTCTTTATACAAACTTATGGTTGTCCGTTGGTAGAAGTAAAGAAGAATTGCAAGGCGTGATAAATAGATGGTTAAGAGTTATATATAAATGTTACATTTAATCCATTTTTAAATTGTAGGCTTAAAACCTGCCTATCTTTTACTATAATTTTATCAATTAAGTTGTTAATAAAGTCTTTTATTAATTCTCTTCCAACATTCTGTATCAGTTCTTTTACTTTTATATTACCTTCAATAAGTTTAGTTGAAAGTTCAAGGGTTGTAACGTCTAAGAAAAATTTAAAATTATAAACTGATGCATCAATGGATTGAATTTCATTGATTTTTTTATTAAGTTCTTTTATTTTATCTGTAATTTTATTCTTTTTTAAGAAATAATCCTTTTTCGACATATCATTATCTTCAAATAGATATAGATCTTCTAATCTATCTAAAGCTCTCTGCTGCTTTTTCAATTCTGATTCTAAGTTGTTTGAATCAATATTTGTAATTGGAGAATTAAAATCTGATTTTTTAGCGGGCTTAAAAGTATTGCTTTGTGAATGAAATATTGAATTATATATATCTTTAATTTCTTCAATTCCGACAATATCTTTGAAGCAGGTACCTTTTAAAAGTTTAGATTCAAGTTCTTCAGAGTTCATTTTCTTTTTGGATTTAGAAATTTTAATCATATTAGATATAAAATTTAATGTGAAGTTGCCTATTATAGTATCACTAATTGTTTTTTGACTGCATCCTAAATGATTATATCTACCTGAACATGTATATAAACTAGGGGTATAACCATCAAGACTAGTTTTATCAGATTTAGCATAAAAACTATTATTACATTCTCCACATTCAAGAAGTCCAGCAAATATATGAACTTTAGATGTACGCCTAAATCGAGCACTATTTTTATTTGCATTAAGATCCATTATTTTATTGCATTCATCCCAAAGTTTTTCGTTTATTATTGCATCGTGATTATTAGGAATTACAATCCACTCATTTTCATCTTTAATTTTTCCATGACCAGGTACTCTATAATTATATCTATAAGTGCCTTTATAAAATGGATTTCTTATTACATCACATATAGTTTTAGTGGTCCAGCGGCCGTCTTTTTTTGTTTTTATTCCAGAAGTATTTAAAAGTTTAGTAACAGCAGAAGAGGATTCGCTTTTTAAATAAGTATCGTAAATTATTTCAACTGTATTCCTTTCTTCATCATCAATAACGGGAAATTTGATATTTTTATCCCATTTATACCCTAGAGGAATAGGTGCACCATTCCATAATCCCTTACTAGCTCTATCAAGCATTACTGAAGTAACTCTTTCACCAGTAAGTTTTCTTTCAAGCTCTGCAAATACCAGGATTATTTTGAGCATTGCTTCGCCCATGGCGGTACTTGTATCGAATTGCTCATTTTTACTTACAAAAGTACAATCATACCTTTTTAACTCATCATACATGGAACAAAAGTCTAAAAGATTTCTAGATATTCTATCAATTTTCCATACAAGCAGATGAGAAAATTCGCCTTGTTTTATTCTATTAAACATTTCCTGAAACGCTGGTCTATCTGTATTTTTTCCACTATATCCAGCATCCTCAAAAATTTCGTATTCTTCAATTCCAAGAACAAATTTCGAATAATTTATCATATCATTCTTTTGTAGCGGAAGAGAATCTTTATCAATTTGATGTGTAGTCGACACTCTTACATAAATAGCTGATTTGTTCATAAATTCCTCCTTAGTTTTAAAGAGCTATGATATTCATAACTCTTTAAACGTTTTATAAAAGATTTAATGATTTAAAATCTATCTCTAAATCATTATAAATATTAACTTTTACTTTATCATTAAATGTGTATGATGTAGGAGCATCATAGCCATTATCAGTTAATGTATAAACAAAGATACTTTTTTTCATAGGATTAACTATCCAATATTCTCTAACTTTGAATTGTTCGTATAAATTTAATTTTTTTATATAATCATTTCTAGGATTGAAAGGAGATACAATTTCAACTATCATATCGGGCGAGCCGACACAGCCTTTATCAGTTAGTTTGTTTTTATCACATATAACTGATATATCTGGTTGAACTATATTTCTACTATAACCTGGCTCTTCATCATCATCTTTTAATACTACATCAAATGGAGCTGGATAAACTTTGCATAGACCATTATTTGACTTAATATAATTTCTTATTTCAAATGATATTTCCATTATTAGTTCTTGATGTATTCTGCTTGGAGCTGGTGACATTGCTGAAATTCTACCGTCTATAATTTCGACTGGTTCATCATCTGAAAATTTCAAGTAATCATCATAAGTGTAGATTTGATTATTTATTGGATTTATAGACATTAATATCACATCCTTTCAAGCATCTTAAGCGCCTTCTTGCTTTTCTGAAACTGATAATATTTCCCCTTTTGATTCAGCGTCAAGTTCAAGAGCATAAGCTTCAAGTTCTTTCTTTTTATGATCTTCAAAAGTTTCTTCTTTAGTAGCTGCACTATCATCGGTATTGGAAAATCCAGAAAACATATTTCTTATAATTGCTCCTATATTATCCCTATCAGATTGACTTAATTTTAAATAAGCTTCAAAGGCTCTCTTTTCAGCATCCTTTAAATTATATTTAGCTGCCAATTGATCTAAAAGTTCATCAGATTTTTTATCAAATATAGGTAATTCACCAGCACGAAGCCAATTCTCATTTACATCAAATGAATTACAAATTAAAATAACTGTTCTATCAGTAACATTTCTGTCTCCAGATTCCATTTGACCTATAGCAGTTGATTTTAAGCCTATCTTTTCACCGAAATTAGCTTGAGTTAGATTTAATACTTCTTTTCTTAAGTGTTTTATTCGTTCGCCTATAGTCATTTTTTCACCTCCCAAGATAAAAGTAACACAAAAAATCTCACAAAGCAATATTTTTTTAAAAAAACTATTGACTGTAATATTGTTTTGTGAGATTATAATATCACAAAGCAATATTACATACCTAAAACTTAATAGCAACTACATTCAGTAGTTTTTCAGCTATATAGCAAACCGTTGGTAGAAGAAACTTTAAAAATTAATTATAAGGAGGACAAAATTATGATTTCTAGGAAGATAACACTTGAAGAAGAAAGAAAGTTAGAAAAAGATATATCATTATTTGCACAATTATCTGAAAAAGATAAAGGTTTTGTAATGGGAACTATTTGGGCACTATTAGCAAAGCAAAAAGAACCAGTAAAAAATTAGTTATGATTTTTTGGGGAGAGAGGCGATAAAAGAAGATGGATATAAACATGATATTTAGTTACAGATATTCGAATCAGAGTAAAGAAATAGAAAGAAGTATAACGCCACTAATAAGAAAAATAATAAAATAACCAGTGAAAAAGTAAATTATGAAATTAAGTCTGAAGATTTAAACTGCGGAAAATTACAAACTATTAGAAAGGAAAGAGGACTTAGAGTATGTTTATCTCTAAGCCGGTAAGAGTTATAGTATTTTTACTGCTTCGATTTCTTCGTAATCTATATATTCAAGTGGTTCTTTTTTACTTGAAGCGTTAAAACATAAGAACGTAGAAATGTAGTCAGAGTTTTGATCTTCAACAATATATATTTCGGCATAATCCATGCCATCATCTTTCATTTCCTTTATATGATCATATAATTCTGAAACTTTTACAGTAATAGAGTAAGCCATTAAATAACTCCCTTCGCACGTAGTGGTGTGGTATAACCCCAAATATATTATATGGGGATGTCAAAAAAAATAGCAATGTAAGGAAAAAAGAAAAAATTAATTGGAGTTATTAACTAAAAATATCAATACCAAAAGCTTGTAGTTGTAAATCGAATTGAGACATTAAATATTCAATTTCAGAAAGATATTTTTCGCTTTTAGCCTTTACATCCAAACCTATTTTAATATTAGAGTTTGCTTTTAAAATAATGTATTTCCAAAAGTTTAGACAAATGCAGGTGGCAAAAATTTCATTAACATAAATTTTTGCTTCGTGGTTAAGAAACTTTTTTCTAGCGCTTTTAGCTAATAAGTCAATCTGATGTTTTTCGTCAGTAAGATATTCAGTATTTTTGGCCGCAACAAATAAATCTATAGCCTTAACTAATATAAGAATATCGTTAGTATATAATCGGTTATTAATCATAAGTAAACACTACCTTCTAACAAATTTGTTTTAATGATAAACAAAAAGGAATGGAGGTGATGTATTTGAGCCCAAGAATTAGCTTGTTAAGATCTTTTTCGAATTTAGAATACTATTTCCACAAAGTTATTTTATAGTTCATGACTGAATTAGGTTTACCAATATAATCAATAGAAACCATCTCAGCAAAACTCATATTTAGTATATTACAAGCAGTAGGAATTAATGCATTTAGCTCTTCCAATGTAATTTTAAAATTAAATATAGCATTTATACAATGATAAAGTTCAATTGAGTATACAGCATTAAATTTAGAACCTAGAAACAGCATATCATATTTTTTCATAATCCGTTCAATGTTATCTGGTTTAGAAATAATACTTGCAGTTTTAAGCTCGGTTAGTGTATTAATTAGATTTTGTAAATGTATATTCATTAGTATCCCCCTTCCGACATAATTTTACCACAATTTATCAAATAAAGAAATAAGAAGGAAAGGAAGTGATGTAGATGTATTTGAAGAACAAAGAGCTAGAAAAGTTTTTGGATTATGTCTTAGATAAAGTAGAAGAGTGTTATAAGAAAGAAGTAGAAATGGCTATGAATGACTTTTTGAAAGAAACCGCTCTTAAAGTACCAGTTCAAGAGCAGCCTGAGTTTGTACCACTAGATAGTTCTGGAATAATACATTCAAAAAACGATCCAGGTATTAAATGTCAAAGTAATTAAAGATATTATCCTTAATAAATTTCCATTGTTCTTCAGATAACCAGCCTTGATAATTCGTTTTTTTAGCTTCAACTATTATAAGACGATCGTTTGAATCTAAATAAGATTTTATGTTATCAAATATTTGGTTAGATGTGAGATTAGATTTTATTAAGTATGAAGATTTCCAATAAGAGCACCAAGAAATAGAAGAATCCTTTATAGCTTTTATTACATTATCATAATCTTGACCAGATTTATTAAGGTCATAAGTAATCATATATGCACTCATAAAATACACCCCCTTTCAACATAATTTTACTATAATTTGTTGAAATAAGAAATAAAAAGGAAAGAAGGTGATGCAATTGGATATGACTATAGAAAAGGCAGAAGAGATATTAAAAGCTAGAGGAATAAAGAAAGAAGATTTATCAAGAGCGTTAAAAGAAAATGCTCTTGAGATAGGGATGTTTACTATGCCATTCCCTAAATCTATAGAGCAGGAATCTAACAACTAAAGACAGGCTGAAAAGCCTTAAAATTTTACGCTTTTTAATTTTAAAAAAAGTATTTCCAGTTTATGTTATTAAATAAATTTTTAATATAGAACAGTGCTAACATAATTAATTTAAATTAATAAAAATTGAAGGGAGAAATCAGAAATGAAATCAACAGGAGTAGTAAGAAGAGTAGACGAACTAGGAAGGATTGTAATTCCTATAGAATTAAGGAGAACTTTAGATATTGCAGAAAAGGATTCATTAGAAATTTATGTAGATGGTGGACAAGTAATCTTAAAGAAATATGAACCTGCTTGCATATTCTGCGGTGAGGGAAGAGACATAATTAATTATAAAGGTAAGAATATTTGTAAGAACTGCTTAAATGAAATTAAGAGGTAGAGAGTTTATGGAAGAATTAAGACAAAAACTCATTAAAAGTATTGAGGAAAATGGAAGAGAATCACTTGTTACAATTCAGACAAGCCAAGAATTGGACAAACTTATAGTTGAAGAGCAATTAAGGATGATGAGATGTAGAGGCGTATGTTAAGTATTTGCAAAAAGTATATAAAAAACTACTGTGATTGCTGGAACAATCATAGTAGTTAAGCCATACATTTACTAAAAATTCTGTAAAAATAGTATACCAAATGTATGGCAAAAAATCAAGGGAAATCAATGCTTTGAGACTTGATAAATCTATTAACTTTAGGACATAAATAAGAAATTAAAGATTTAACAGAAGAGTAAAAGAGAGGTTATAGATATGCCATATGTTAGGAAAGAAACTGTTGCAGGTAAGACAGTAGAAGTGGAAAAGTATTACACATATAAATTTAAAGCTAAGGGAGTAAAAAGAGGAGAAGTAAGAAAATCAACTAGTGAAGAACAAGAAAAAATAAATTTAAAACATGCAGAGAAAAAGTTGAGAATAAAAATAAATGCTAATTATGAAGAAGGGGATTTTCATATGATTTCTGATTACAGAAAAAATGAAAGACCATTAGACAGAAAAGAAATGAGAGAAGATGCAGATGAATTTCTTAGGAAGTTAAGAAAAGAATACAAAAAACAAGGTAAAGAGTTAAAGTATATCCATGTAATGGAAATTGGGAGTAAAGGAGCGATGCACCATCATTGGATAATAAATTGCATTGATACAAAAATACTTCAGAAATGTTGGCCAAAGGGTAGAATAAAAGTTTTCCCATTAGATGAAACAGGACAATATGGAGAACTAGCAGCTTATTTGATAAAACAAACAAGTAAAACGAAAGAATTACAAAGTAAGAAATGGAGCTGTAGTAAAAATTTAATAACTCCAGAGCCAGATATAGAAATAATAAGTGATAGAGAATGGTTCAGGAACGTTCCACAACCTAAGAAGGGATATTATATAGATAAAAATTCCATACAAAAGGGGATAAGTGAATTCACAGGATATGGATATTTGAGGTATACAATGATAAAAATTTCTGGTATAGAGGTGAAAAAGGAGTGAGTCATGAAAAAGCGGCAATGTTTATGCAAGAGGTAAAAAGAGAGGGAGAAATAGCAAGATTAAAAGCTAAATGTAGACATGCAAGTGAAGTGCTTGAAAAAATAGATAAATCAATAATAGATTGGGATTTAACAACAGATGAAAATAAAGATGATCTTAGAGATTGGATAGATGCAGTAAGAGAATATTTAAGTAAAGAGTAGGTTATTTAGATTTGATAAGGAAGTGAAGAAGTTGAAATATAAGCAAAAATTTACGCCACATGAACTTACGAAGAAAACCGTTAGTGATATTGAAAAAAGAAGGCAGTTAAGGAAAACAGGAGAGAGACAAGCTAAAGATCATTGCTTTCAAAATATGGAGAAGATTGCAAGAAAGCTTTCCTACGGAAGGTATTAAATAAAAAAATAAGAAAAGAGGTTTTAATTATGAGCATGAAAGTTATTTCAATTATTAATTTAAAAGGTGGAGTCGGTAAGACTATCAGCAGTGTAAATATTGCTCACATTTTATCCACAATCCACAATAAAAAAGTTTTAATTGTGGATAATGACAAGCAAGGTAATACATCAAGATTGTTTGGTGTTAAGGATGCGACTAAAAGTATAGCAGATATCATGGTGGAAAGCTGCATAAATGTAAAAACAGTTATAAAACCAACTATATACAACGATTTAGATATAATTCCAGCTAATATGGATTTGTTAGAAGCTAATCTTGCAGTGATAACAGATGATGAAATAGAAGGAAAAGCATCTATATTAAAAAATGCATTAGACCAGGTAAAGAATGAATATGATTATTGTATTATAGATAATCCTCCAGACATAAATCTAAGTGTTATTAATGCTTTAGTAGCATCAAATGATGTATTGATTCCAATACGTATAGATCAATTTGCACTTGATGGAATGAAGGATCTTATAGAACAGATAAACAATGTAGAGACAGCAAGATTAAAAGGGTGCTTTATAACTCAATTTTCTAAAAACAAAATGAATTTAAGTAAGTTAGAAGAGTTAAGAAAAAGTTCAAACTATCCAATATTAAATACAGTTATAAGAAGGACAGTTAAAGTTGAGGAAAGTACATTTGAAAATTTACCATTATTAGAGTTCTCAAAACGTTGTAATGCATCAAGAGATTATGTAGCTCTTGTAGAGGAATGCTTAAAGTTATAGAAGGGGGAGATAATATGGGGCCTAAATTAAAATTCAAACTTGTTAATAGTAAAACAAAAGAAATAGTTGATTATATGAATTGTAGTATAGCTATAGCAGATGGAACTGTTCAGTCATTTAATAGAAAAGGTGAATTGGAAGGAACGGCAGCAAATGCTCATTTAAAACCAATTCAATATGCCAATAAAGATGATATTAATAAAAAAGAAATATATTACGGATTTATTGTAAAGAGAGAAATTGGAGCTCCTGGGGATGAAGAAATAATAGGAGTTGCGATATTTGATGAATGCCAATGGTGGATAGAAAATAAAAAACAAAGAAGAGCAGTACCTTTATTTTCCGAGACTGCTATTGATACAATCATAGGAACTATTTATCAGAATCCGGAGTTATATGAGGTAGCAGGATATGAGTAAAAAATTTAATATGATGAATCTTATAAACAGCAAAAGTAATGGAATTAAGGAAATTAATACAAAAGATTATAAAAGAATAAAGTTAAATCCGTATGATGTAATTCCTTCGCAAAGTAACTTTTATAGTCAAGATAATATTGAGGAATTAGCAGATACATTTTTATTAGTAGGACAGCAGCAACCAAGTGTATTAGGGCGTGTAAATGGAGAATTTAAAATAATAAGTGGACATAGAAGAAACTTAGCTAATATTCTTAATATCGAAAGAGGACATAAGGAATTTGAAGAGGTTGAATACTTATATAAAGATATGACAGAAGCCATGTTTGAATTATCTCTTATAGTAGGTAACGCCTTTACTAGGAAGCTTACTCCATATGAAGAAACTGAACAAGCTCTAAGATTAAAAAAAGCATTAGTAAGAGCACGAGATGAAGATGGATTAGATATAAAAGGGAAGTTAAGAAACATTATAGCTGAATTAATGAATACAAGCAGCACACAAGTCGCAAGGATGGAGGCTATTAATAATAATCTAACTGAAGAAGCTAAGGAACAATTTAAAGAAGGGAAAATTGGGATCACATTAGCACATGAAATTAGTAGATTGTCTGAAGAAGAACAAAAGGAAATAGCTGAAAAAGTATCTAATGGAGAAGAAATAAAATCTAAAGATATAACAACAATTGTTCAAGAGACTAGAAAAGAAACGGTGTCCGTTTCGGACACCAAGGAAAGTGAAGATAATAATTCAGATTTAGTAATAGTAAACAATGATGTGATTGATAAAGAAACTGGCGAAATAGTAGAACAAAAGGTACCGCAATATTTAGAGAAAAAGGTCATTGACAGAATAAAAGAAATGACAATAGATGAAATGGCAGAGTTCTTATGTGAAAGATGTACAGGCATAGGCGGTGGAAATGGATGTTCAGGACTTTGTGATCTAGCAATCACATGTAAGTATAAGAATAGATATGAGATATGTATACAGTGGCTAAAATCAAAGCAATAGTAAATCAAATAGGAAGGTGAAGTAATGATGGGATTTAAAAAACTTATTGAAAAGAAACAAGAAAATAAAACTAAATTAGAAATAACTTTAGAATATGTTAGTGGATCTAAAAGAGCTACAGAAACATTCAAGGCATATGCATTGCTAGGAAAATGGATAGCATTAAATTTTAAAAGAATAAGAATTATAGGTATAAAAGTCAATGGAGATTATTGAACCTTGCAGGACTAGGAGTGCTAATAGGCAGGGATTACACAATTGCTAAGTTAGTTAAGGTTACTGCAAGTTATTAGTAAATGGAGAGGGCGATAATGCTCTCTTCTAAAATAAAGGTTGATTAGATGAATAAGAAATCAGATTTAGAACAATTAAGCTTTTTTAAACATGAGGGAAAGTTAGTAGATAAGTCACAGATACAATATGATGCAACAATATGTGGTATATGTTTATGCGGTAAATGTAATAAGAATTGTGAAACTCATGTATCGCATATGAGTAAAGAAGAATGCTTAGCACTAGACGAACCATGTTGGAATTGTGATGAATGCTATTTTTATGGAATGGATGATGAAACATTAAATAAAAATATAGTTAGATTTAAATGTGATAACTTTGAAATGACAAAACATTTTGTAGATCTATATGCTCAGAGACAAAGAAAAAAATTCAAGATAATAGCTTTTTAATATTTAGATATTAAAAAATAAAGGATTTAAAATGGTATGTGAAGAAGAAGAGTATGATATGTAAATACTAAGCAGTTTATAGAAATGGCATGAATTAATAAAAGAGACAATCTAAAAGTCTCTTTTATGATAATAATACAGTACCATCTCCATAAATTATAATTGAGTAATCAAATTTAAGTGGTGGTAAGATTTGTTGAGGAACTTCAGGATTTAATCTTACTAATGCTTCTATAGTTTGATCAGAAGCAACAACTAAAATTATGGCTCTACTATTAGAGGGAGTAATTCTTGCTGTAAGAGCAGTACCTACTAATAAATTTGCATCTCTTACATTGTGAATACCTTGAGTTAATGTTCTTGGCGGATGTTGAGCAAATACACTTATTGAATTCATTGAAAAGGATAGAAAGAATAGAATAGAAAAAATGTAAATAAATTTTTTCATTAGTATAACCACCTTTAATATCAAATTTTATCATATAAATATATTATTAGTATACGAACTTAAGGAATAATTATTCAGAATGTAAATAATTAAGTATAGTTAAATACCAAATCGTAATACAAAATAAGCGCCTATAAATATAAGCACTTATAAAAAATAACAATAGAAATTTCCTGATGTTGTGTATTAAATAATTACCACCATTAAGCATTATATGAAATTCAAAAAAATATATATTTAAGCAATAAATATGATGATTAGATTGATCGTCAAGAAAAAACCAAAGTACCATTACCAACTATTACAAAAGTATAGTCATATTCGATAGGCAAAAGGGCATACTGTTGAGATTGAGGTTTTAAACGTATAGCTTGCTGCATAAGTTGATTAGAATCAAATATAACCAGTGTTACAGTAGCATTTTGAGAGACATTTTGAATTTTGGGGGATATATTTGGTGATAAATTTAAATCTTTTGCTGTATATATTCCTTGAGCATATACTTTTTGCTGAGCTATAACAGCTGATATATTAATACTAAATGATAGAAGTAAAAAAATAGAGAATATAGAAATAAATTTTTTCATTAGATTGCCTGCCTTTCATGAATTAAGTTATATATTTAAGACCAGCTAATAATAGTCAAGTTAATTTTCAAAAAAAAAGTTTTTGGAAAAAGAGTATGGCAAACAAACCGTTTCAAAACACGAACGGTTACAGAAATTGGAATAAAATTAAGCGACTTTGTTTAAAGAGTTATTTTCTAGGAACATTTGCTTATGTATTTTGGGATCTCTTTGCTCAAACGGAGTTTGATTTCGGAGAACAGCAAAAATGTAGTTTATAATTTTATGCATTATAGCGACTAAGGCGATTTTAGGCTTTTTGCCTTTAAGGTTTATTTGATAATAATCTAATAGGACTTTATTTATAGGAACTCCATTACGATTGTTACGGATTGAAGCTAGTGCAACAGAATATAATGCTCTTCGACCGATTCGAGTTCCTCTTTTTGAAATTTTATTATCATCGCCTTTAAAATTACCTGATTGATTAACTGAGCTATCAATACCAAAGAAAGCTACAAGATGTTTGGGCTTAAGAAAACCATCAATATCACCTATTTCAGCTATTATAGTAATAGCAGTTAATTGCCCTATGCCAGGAATTGAATCAATTAGTTCAATATTAGCTCTAATAGATTCAGGAAAAGTTTCAGACTGTATAAAATTGTTAATTTTCTGTAGCAATGTATCAATCTCTGATTGAATAGTTTTTATTAATGTTATAGAGCTGGCTATTTTGACGGCTAAACCGTCTAACGGTAAGCCAATTATTTTAGCTTCATTAGCAACCTTAAATAATTTGGAATATGTATTTTCCGACCAGATAATGCCCTTTTTAGAGCTATTAAGGAAAATCTTAATTATATTTTCCTTAGGTGCCTCTAAAATTGATTGTGGCGTTGGATATTGACTTAAAAGCTCAA